>JAFGEK010000090.1 GCA_016931625.1 Deltaproteobacteria bacterium
ATATATCAGGATTTTTTTACAGGAAAAAAAGGTGGTGGTGGTCGCGGCGCTCTTTTTTCTGATTCTTCAGATGAAGAAAAAAATGAATTTAAAAACGCATTAACTTTTAATCATCCGCAAAAACCCCATGTAAAAATATTTTGCCCATGGCATGGTAAAGTGCAAACACCAAAATATCGAATACATTTTTCATGGCCAGTGCGAGTTAATGAACCATTATATGTTGTGTATATAGGAGAAAAACTTACTAAACGTTAATTATTAAATGGATATCATGTCTGATGTTGATTTGATTTTATAAATAAAATGTAAGTAATCATTAAAACTCAAGAGCATATGTATCAAAATGCGACACGAGATATGTAGCATTTTGAGACATTAATAATATAACGAGAAAAAATACCCAATAAAATTAAGGTTATTACGAATGGCATCATAGTTGCATTATTTAGGAGGGAAAATTGGGGAAATTATTTAAAGGAAAAGGCAATGAAACGATTAAAAAAATCAATTTTAATGGCAACAGTTTTTGTTTTAGCTATGCATTTAGGAGCTTGCGGCAACAAGAACCAAAGTGAAAATGATGATGCTAATAATGATGCTTATGGCACTACAAGTAGTGATACTAGAGAAAGCAATGATGACGTTGCTGATAATTCTATACAACAAGGCCAACCAACCAGTTTTGCAGCAAAGGCAGTTGGTGCTTATGTTCAGATAGGGGATACATGCTCAAACGGCAGTTCGTGGCATGATTATGCTATGTTTTTATGTCCAGGCGGTAGAATAAATGGTGGTGGAAAAATGGATGATATAACCAATATATTGTGCGGTAGTTATACGGCTGCGCCGCCTGCTTATTCTGACTGTGATGATAAAATTGGGTGCTATCCAAAGATAAGCGCGACGGTTAAAGATACTTTAGGTAAGGCGGGCATTACCGATGTAAATACAAGTTTTAAGTTTGATATGGTGATGGTTAGTTCTGATTATGGTGATACAATTTGGCGCCGGGCACCATGTGATAATGAAGCAAACGGTTATATTATATTAGAGAGAATAGCATCTGATGTAGATGATTATCATTGTGAATCGAGCAGTTGTGCGACTTCGCAAAACAGTGATGGCGGCTATGGCGCCTGTAATGCAGATTGCGATTGCGGTAAATGCTGGTATTGTGAAAAAGGTACATGTTACTACGGTGGTGAAGGAGCATATGGTTGCTATCGGGGTTGTTCTGGATAATGGTTGGTGTTTTTAAAACACTGTCCGCTGTATCTATGCCCTATATCCATGTATCCAACTAGCTTAATGCTGTGTTGCGGTTAAAACTCTTGGGGTCGGTAATGGCACTCTGCTAGCGAGACAAAATAAGAATATTGAATAAAATCTCCCGTCTTTATGTGTTTGGGGGCTTATAATTGCCGCAGTGTTGTTGCGATTTGCCCACGGGCGGCATGCATTGCAGGGCCAAAACCACCAATCAGGCCCATTAATAGAGCAAAGACGACGCCGGTGATTAGCTGAGCAGGAGTAATAGAAAAAGCAAAGGATACGTGGGAAAAAGATTGCCAGTTTACCGTGCCGGTAGTGAGACCATTAAGTGGCAATACAACTAAGCAACCGGTAATGCCGCCTATTAAAGCAATAAACATCGATTCAAAAACAAACGATATTACAATGCTGCCCCCATGAAAACCAAGTGCCCGCAAAGTAGCTATTTCGCGCGCTCGTTCGGTAATTGCTGAGTACATGGTGTTAAGAGCACCAAAGATAGCACCAACACCCATAACTAAAGCAATTAGCGTACCTAAAACTTTAATCATTGTAGCCAGCATAGATGATTGTTTTTGATAATAATCAATTTCGCGCTCAACCGTTACATTCAAACGAGGATCAGAGCTTAACGCATCTTTAAATGAAGCATAAGCTTCAGGTGAATTCAACTTTACGGTTACTGATTGAAATATATTTGTCGGTCGTTGATATACTTGTGCAAGTATTGATTGATCAGCCCAAATTTCTGAATCAAAAGTACTTCCACCAGCATCGAAAATGCCAACCACTGTCCAAGAATCACCGCCGATTTTTATTTTTTGGTTAAGTTTGAGACCTCTATAAGTATCAGCGGCGTGAGAGCCAACCACCAGTTCAGTAAGACCTGGCTTTAACATACGGCCTTTGGTGATTTTAATTTGTTTGCGTACGTTTAAAACATGCGCAGACACACCGCGCACTTGAACATTGGCATCAGTATTAGTTTGCACCAGCGGTATTGCGGTTATAACCACCATCTCGGGGCTTATAAGCGAAGTAGAATTTACTTTGGCAACGTAAGGAGCATCAGCAATAATTTTGGCTTGCTCAAGTTCAATCATGCTGACCATTTCAGAATTAGAGCCTGCTCGCAAAACAATAGCATTATCTGGTGAACCTGAGCTAACCAGGGTTAACTCAAAGCCGCGTGCTAAGGCTAGCATAGCAATAAATACACTAACGGTTCCGGTAATGCCTAAAATCGCAACTAAGGCAGAAGTCCAACGTTGTTTAACGCTACGAATATTATAAATGATAGGAATAGCCATGGTTTAAACCTTTCGTAGCGCATCAACTACACGTAGTCGCTGAGCAGTAATACTAGGTAGCAAGCCAGCGAGTAAGCCTGAGATCATTGCAATAATTACACCCAGCACAAGTTGCTCAGCGGGAAGCACAAAAATAAAACCAGGGATAGATTTTTCAAGCACGGGCACAATTGCTCTAGCGCCAGCTATACCCAAAACACCGCCAATAAAAGCCATTATAACCGGTTCGATTAAAATCAAACCCAACACGCGTGCGTTACTAAAGCCAATAGTTTTAAGCACTGCTATTTCATTGATACGTTCACGTACGGTCATAGCCATGGTGTTGCCAGCAACTAATAGAAGGGTAAAGAATACTACAGCCCCAATAACCAGAATTAGCGATTCGATATCGCCCATCTGTTTAACAAACGAGACAATAAAAGCTTTTTCGGTATCGGTTTTGGTTTCCCATGGAGAATTGGCAAAATGTTCATCAATAGCTTTAACAACTTCTGTTGCTTTTTGTGGGTCGTTAACACGAACTACATACCACCCCACTATTCCTTGCATCCAATCGGGACCGTTTTCTTCTAGATATTTGTGATGAAACCAAAACTGTGTTGTATCATCAGCAGGACGTGTACCTTTATAAATACCGCGTAGATTAAATTCCCACAAACCTGTAATATAGGTTCCTTTAATGGGAATGCGATCACCGATTTTCCAGCCGTAACGTTCAGCAGTACTTATGCCAGCAATAGCACCTTGGCGATCAGCTAAAAACGCCTGTAGCTGTTCTTTAGGAACGACAAATTCAGGGTACATATTAAAAAAAGTTTCAGAGTCTATTGCCATCTGCGGAAAGAAATTACGCTCATCGATATAGATGCCACCAAACCAGTTGGCATAGGTAACATCTTTAACACCATCGATATTTTTAATTTGATCGCGATATTTAAGCGGTAATGGTTGAATGAGTGATACTTTATTAATCACAACAATTCGATCAGCACCGGCAACATCAATGGCGCCTACAAACGCGGTGCGAATGGTAACTAATAAGCCAAAGAGAAAAAGAGCAACCGTAAATGAACCAATCGTAAGGATGGTACGCGTTTTTTTGCGAAAGAGATTGGCAAATATTAAAGGTGCATGCTTCATTGTGGTGCACCTTTTTGAGCTTCAATTAGAGCGCCTTTTTCTAAATGCAAGGTTGCATGTGCTCGCTCTGCTGCAAGTGGGTCGTGGGTGACCATAAGCACAGTTTTACCAAATTCATTTACTAAGCGATCAATAAGCTGCAGAACTTCATCGGCGCTTTTACGGTCGAGATCACCAGTAGGCTCGTCGCAAAGTAAAAAAGTTGGGTCAGTTACAATCGCACGCGCTATTGCGACACGTTGTTCTTGTCCGCCTGAGAGTTGCCGCGGATAGTGTTGCATGCGATCACCAAGACCCACTAGTTTTAGTGCGGTTTCCACATGTTTGCGTCGTTGTGACTTTGATAGTTTGGTAAGCAGTAGTGGCAGTTCAACATTTTGAAACGCGGTTAATACTGGCAATAGATTGTGCATTTGAAAAATAAAACCAACATGACGAGAACGCCAGGCCGTGAGTTTTGGGCCTGACATATGAGTGATCTCATCACCATCAACTGTGATACTGCCATCGGTTGGCAAATCTAAGCCGCCAAGTAAATTTAACAAAGTAGTTTTGCCAGAACCTGACGGTCCCATAAAGGCAACAAAATCACCCTTATCTACATCGAGGTTGAGTCCTTGCAGCACATCAATTATTTCACCGCCGCGTTGATATTTTTTATCAAGGTCGCGAACGCTAATTAGGCTTTTGCCGTTACCATTACCATTACCATCAACTCGTACCATGATTTTCTCCGAGTTATATAGATAGAAACTGTAGATACTTTTTTGTTAAAAAATTAGAAATATAAATTACCATCATTCATTATATGATCTAGATGCTTCTTAATCCTCACATGAGCTTGCTATCTTATCTATTGTTTAATTGCAACTGCTTGATTGTCACGTAGTTGTGATACTGATGAGACTACCACAGTATCGCCAGGTGATACTCCAGCTAATATTTCTACTTCACCAGCATTATTGTTACCAACTTGTACGGCGCGTCGTTCAAGCCGCCCATTATTTACAACAAAGACTACGGTTTTACTGTCTTGATTGTGGATGGCTGTATCAGGGAGCAAAGCGCGTGCTGTTGGTTGCGCTTCTTTTTTAGAGGTCTCGCTTAGAAAAGCTACCTTAACCCCCATATCAGGAAGAATGCGGGGATCAAGTTGCTCAAAAGCAATACGAACCTTTACCGTAGCTTTTTGGCGATCGGCAGTTGGAATAACAGTGCGAACTTTACCAGGTATTTTCCAATCAGGGTAAGCATCAAGAGTTATTTTTACAGGTTGGCCAACAATTACTTTAGCTATGTAGGCTTCGCCTACATCAACCTCGACCTCAAGTGATTGCATGTCAACAATAGTCGCAATACCTGTGCGAGTATAACCGGTGCCAGACGAAATCGGTGACACCATTTCACCTATTTGCGCATCTTTTGATACGATAATGCCTGCAAAAGGAGCCTTAACAATGCTGCTATCAACTTGTTGTTGCGTTAAAGCAACATTGGCTTGGGCGACATTAACTTGTTGCTTTGCGGCTGCTAGCTGAGCTTGCAGGCCATCACGTGCAGTGCGTGCTGCATCAAGTGCCTGAGTACTAGCTACACCAGCATCAGAGAGTTCTTGCTGACGTTTTAATTCACGTTCAGCATTACTCAAATTAACATTGAGAATTGGCAGATTGGCTTTAGCAGCTTCAAGTTGTGCTTTAGCAGCTTGCAATTGTTTGCGTGCGTCACCGTCATCAAGACGAGCTAGTATATCACCAGCTTTTACGGCCATGCCTTCATCTGCAAGCATTTCAACAACTCGTGCAGTAATTTCAGCTGCAATTGTGGCACGACGTCGAGGAGTTACGTAACCAGCAGCATTTAATAGGGTTGTTTCTTGTCCGGCAACAACATTTTTAGCAGTAGTTACTTGAACATCAATAACTCGGTCAGAGGCAAGCCAAAATATAACTCCAACAATAATAGCTAATGCGATAACACTAAAAAGTATTAAGCGTGACTTTTTATTGCTAGAAGCAGCACGTTCAGTTTCGGCAATACGCAGTGAACTCAACGATATTGTATTATCTTCATGTTGATATAGGTCCTCAGGCACTTTTACTATACTCCTTAAAATTGTACAAAAATTTGTTACAAGATCTTATGCCATAATTTACGATATATACACAGGGTAAACGATAAATATCATAATGTCAGTAGAGATGAGTAGCAAGATCGTGGATTATTATGTGAATTTTCATAAAATTATCAAGCCGCCCTAGCTTATTGTCGGGCTCTGTTGGCTTCAAGTCTTCGAGTTATCCAATCATCATTGTCGTTTAAATCAAGTTGATAATATTTATCCATTTCAAGAATATGCCAAAGTTCATCCCAGTTGCTTTGTGATAAATTATGAACTTGCTCAGAGTATCCATTTGCTTGGCTATAGTTTGCGTTTCTATACGCTTGTGATAAGCTTAGCTGTTGGCGTAAATATAAAGACACCCCTTTAGAAGTTTGATGGTCTCTCGGTATATTAAATATCTCAACTAGTGATTCTACGACTCTGGTTGCTTTAATAGAATGACTCCAGCGGCCAGCGTAAAGATCAATAACTTGTCGGGTTTTTGCATTTAGTATAGCGATTTCGCGTTCTTTTTGCTCCGTTCTATGGGCAATTTTAACGGCATTCATATTGCTTATAAAAAGAAATTTATTTTTATAGAGCATGCTTTGTGCATCACGATTGCCTTCATCATGACCAAGACGGCAATTAATATTTTGCAAGCATAGTTTCTTGTTAGATTGCTTATCTGGAAAATATAGACAATGTATTTGATAGTCAGGGTTGCTTGATAATTGATAGTCAAGAAATAAATAATCAGAATAATTAATATTAGATATATTGCTAAGCGCATATTTGCTTATTGCCATTGGTGTTACGTTGGCCCAACTTTTTTCTGTAAAATTTTGTGGTGTTAAAGTGGTTTTAGGGTCACTTAATTGCAAATAGACCTGATAAAGAGATAAACAATAAAACCATATTGCACGTGCAACTTCATTAGCATCAAATTCTTTTGCGTATATATTTTTGTCTTTTCTTTTTTTATCGTATTTTCCTAAATAGTAAGAAATATAATAAGTTTCGATTGCAAATTTGTCAGCAATTTTATCAGAGGCCTCATATTTTCGGTCGACAACTGAGGACAAATAAGGCTGATTTATTTTAATAAAGCTGAACAATATACAGTATACGGTTTGGGCGACTTCCTTTTGCATAATTGCAGGTGAGTTGCTGCTTGCTTCGACTTGTTTAGGTGCAATTTTAGCACCAATAAGTTTACCACCGTGTTTTACGGCAGTGTTAATTGACGTATTTGCCAACAAGGTGCCTTTTTGTAGTTGTTGACTAGCTACTCGTGCTTGCTCAGTAGCGCTTTGCTTTTTGGTGATGCTATCACGCAAATCGATAATGTTGGTGTAATCTAGATTTAACCCATTAAAAAGTAATAATTCTTCGCAAGCTTCTCGAATTACATCACTTTTTATTTCATCAATAGCGTAGCCACTACTATTGGCCCAATCTAAAAGATTTTGTTCAAGTGGGTTTAATTTTAATGCTTCACTCATATGTAATAAAGTCCCAACGAAAATGCCTACATATTAGTATTTTCTTAAAAAATGAGCAAAAGTTGCTAAGTATTTAAAGAATTTAAAGAACCCATGAATGGCGAGCGGCGTCAAAACGTATGAGCATTAAAATAAATGCGATCACTATTTATTGCCGACTATAAATGCTCTAACCACTTAATTCTTAGAGGCATTATCCCATTAAAAAGTAGACAGTAATTGCTTTGCATCACACCCGGCGCTGGCAACTAGGAACTGCTGCAATAGGATCAAACGTTGTTTGTTTCTTGAAAGATACTTAGCAGTAGTCAACTCGGTCTAGTCTAAAAAGCGTATTGGTAGTTATGGTTTAATACTACGTACACCATTGCTGCTGGCGACGATTATTTCAGTTGCCATTTTTAAAAATAAACCGTGAGCAAGCACACCATCGATTTGTTCAATGTTTTTTGCAAGAGCTGCGGCATCATCAATACCGTTATTAAAACGACAATCAATAATGAAATTTTCACTATCGCTAATAAATGGCCCATGTTCCGCGTAGCGTAAAATGGTGCTGCAACCCAGATCGGATAAAGCAATTCGTGCAGGCTCCCAGTTGGTTTGCGAAACTTCTACGGGGAGCGCCATATGGGTACCCAACTTGTCAACTATTTTGCTATCATCAACAATGATTATTAGATGTTCAGCATGCTGTTCAACCTCGCGCTCGCGGAGCATAGCGCCACCAGCACCTTTAATAAGATTACATTGAGGATCAACTTCATCAGCACCATCAATAGCTATATCAAGTTTGCGTATTGTACTAAAATCGAGCAATGGTATATTATATTGATTAGCTAGTGCAGTAGACCTTTTTGAAGTTGAGACTGCGGTAATATCTTTTAAATTACCTTGCTGCAGACGCAATCCAATTTTAGCAATGGCAAAAGTGGCAGTTGTTCCAGTTCCAAGTCCAATACACATGCCATTTTTTATCTGCTTAACTGCAGTTTCTGCGGCAGCGCGTTTTAGTTGCAATATTTGATGATCATCAGACACTTTTAGATATCTCCATTAATTAACAACCACGTGGTTTACGTGGCCCATAGAAAGTATGCAATAAATGATGAGCTTTTTCACTTAAAGGTGCGTTAAGAAATTTGGCGTAAATCTCTTGTACGGCAGGGTTTTTATGTGACAAGCGCAGACCCATATTGCGATCTTCACTGTACATTGCTTCAACACGACGTTTGCGTATCTCTTCAGTAGTAGGCAAAGGTTGCCCACCACCACCAATACATCCACCAGGGCAAGCCATAACTTCAAGAAAATGAATTTCTTCTTTGCCGGTTTTAATATCATCTAAGACTTGCCGGGCATTTCCTAAGCCATGCACCGCGCAGAGTTTTAGTTCGCGGTCGCCTACGATAACTGAACCCTTTTTAATTCCTGCAGTGCCGCGTAATAAAGAATATTCAATACGTGGTTCATTATTAGGGTCTAGTACAGTGGCAACTGTGCGTAAAGCGGCTTCCATCATACCGCCGGCTACGCCAAACATTAACCCAGCCCCACTAGCAGTGCCTAATAAATCATCAAAAGGTGAATCTGGAAGCACTGGGATGTCAATTTCGTGTAGTTTTAACAAGTCGCCGAATTCACGTGTAGTTAGCACGGCATCAACTTCGGCAAGGCCACCATTGAGTTGATTATGTTCCGGTCTTTGGATTTCAAATTTTTTAGCAGAGCACGGCATTATAGATACATTGAATATATTTTGAGGATTAACGCCAATGCGTTGGGCAAAAAATGTTTTCGTAAGTGTTCCCACTATTTGTTGTGGTGATTTAGTACTCGACATGTTAGGGATAAATTCAGGATAAAAATGCTCCATATATTTTACCCAACCTGGGGAGCAACTAGTAATTAGCGGATAGGGGCCGTCGTTTTTAATACGTTTAATTAGTTCGTACCCTTCTTCCATTACTGCCATATCAGCGCCAAAATCAGTATCGAAGATATAGTTAAATCCAAGGCGTCGCAAAGCTTCGGGGATTTTACGAGTTAATGATGTACCTGCGGGCAAACCAAAAAGTTCACCAATAGTAACTCGTACTGAAGGGGCAATTTGTACGGTAACAATAATAGAAGGGTCGACGAGGGCAGCTTCAACTTTTTGAATATAACTTTTATCGCGAATCGCAGCGACCGGGCATTTAAGCAAACATTGACCACAAAGAACACAAACGGTTTCAGCTAAATCTCTATTTGATGCCGGTAGAACTGTAGTTTGAAAACCACGGTTGGCAAAATCAAGTGCATAAACAGTCTGCACCTCGCGGCATACTTTGACACATTTACCACATAAAATGCAGAAGTCAGGGTGACGCGTGAGTGCCACTGATGAATCATCTGGTACAAAATGACGTTTTTCTCCGCCCGCATAGCGAATTTGATCTATTGAGTATTCTCTACATGCGGCTTGTAGTTGGCAACGACCGTTGCGAATACAAGTTTGGCAAGCGCGAGGGTGGTTAGCTAAAATTAATTCAATAATAGTGCGGCGCGCATCGCGAAGTTCTTGCGTGTTAGTGCGGATTTCCATCCCCTGCTGAACTGGGTATGAACATGAAGGTTCAAGCCGTGAAGTACCATCTGGATTTAAAACTTCGATTACGCACAAGCGACATGCTCCCGAAACTGAAAGCTTTTCATCATAGCACAAAGTCGGTATGCGAACACCGATTTTTTTTGCAGCTTGGAGAACGGTAGTGCCAGGTGCGACGTTTACCTTAATATCATTTATAGTAAGCTCAACTTCAGCCATGCTGTACCTCATTTATGTCCGCGCCACTGCCCCAAAGGGACAAACACGTTGGCATTGGGCACATTTAGTGCACCGAGAATGATCTATTTTGTATATTTCACCTTTATTGCCGCTGATACACTGCTCAGGACAGTAACGTGCACATAAACCACAACCGCGACAATTATTTAGAATTCTAAAGGTTACCAATGATTTACAGACACCCGCAAGACAGTGCAAATCATTAATATGGCTTAAATATTCATGTTCAAAATAACGAATGGTTGAAAGCACTGGATTGGGTGCCGATTGCCCTAGACCACAAGCACTCGTACGATGAATAACTGCGGCCAGGTGTTTAAGTTTGTTAAGATCGCTAATAGTACCTTTACCGTCAGTAATACGCTCGAGAATTTCGAGCATGCGTTTAGTGCCCTCGCGACAAGGGATGCACTTGCCGCATGATTCATGCTGGGTAAAAGAAAGAAAGAATTTGGCAAATGCCACCATGCAAGTGCCGCTATCGGTAACAACAAATCCTCCAGAGCCCATCATACTGCCAATTGCTCTTAAATTTTCGTAGTCGATGGCGACATTCATATGGTCACTGGGGATGCAGCCTCCTGAAGGGCCACCGGTTTGTGCAGCTTTAATTGAACTACCCTCAGCAGCACCACCACCAATGACATGAATGAGTTCATGAGCGGTAATCCCAATTGGTACTTCGACCAAACCGGTATTACGTATTTTGCCAGATAATGAAAATATTTTAGTGCCCGGACTTTTTTCAGTGCCAACTTCGCGAAACCAAGCGGCACCATTTTTAACAATTAATGGGATATTAGCAAAAGTTTCAACGTTATTGACACAAGTAGGATGATGATTAAAACCATCCTGAGCGGGATATGGTGGTTTATTAACGGCCATGCCACGTTTGCCTTCGATGCTTGCGATCATGGCCGTTTCTTCACCGCAAACAAAAGCACCAGCGCCCTGAATGATTTCAATTTCAAGATTAATACCTGAGCCTAAAATATTTTTGCCGATCAACCCGTATTTACGCGCTTGCGTAATGGCAATTTCAAGGCGACGGATTGCTAACGGATATTCAGCGCGACAGTAAATGAAAGCATGCTGGGCACCAATAGCATAAGCACCAATGAGTATTCCCTCAAGCACTCGGTGCGGATCGCCTTCGAGAATACTGCGATCCATAAAAGCACCAGGGTCACCTTCATCGGCATTGCAAATTAAAAAGCGTTCGTTATCTTTTTGCGCTCGTACTATGGCCCATTTTTTACCAGTCGGAAAACCACCGCCACCGCGACCGCGTAAACCCGCTTCACTTATAAGCTCTATGATTGCAGTTGGAGTTGATTGAATTGCTGGTCCAAAAGCCGCATCGCAGGTTAAGCCACGGCACATCGCAATTTTAGTGATGGTTTGCTTGCCTTGATGATTGACCAGGCGCCGTAATTCTTGACGATATTGTTGGCAGATTTCATCGTTATGGCAGCTTTTATCTTCAAGACGACAAAGTAAAAATTCAGGGCATGGTGAGTCTTCACGATTTTTGCATTTATCACAACAACGCGACAAAAAACTTTTTTTGTCGGTAACTGCATCTTTTAAGGTGGCAACCGGTATTCGCGCTTTCTTGGTTGGTGCTTTAAGCAAATTATCAGCTAATTTACGAATTGATTTTGGCGTCATTCGGCCATGCACTTCGCCGTCTACCACGACTGCAGGTGCAACACCGCAAGCGCCGATACAAGTAACTTGCTCAAGCGAAATTTTACCATCTTCGGTGGTTTCACCTGGACGGATGCCCAAGATAGCAACTAACTCATCGAGAAGCGCTTCGCTGCCTTTAACGTTGCAAGCAGTGCCATTGCATACTTGAATAAGATGGACGCCTAATGGTTTAAGGCGAAACTGAGAGTAAAAGGTGGCGACACCAAACACCCGTGCCTGTGATACCCTCATAAACTGGGCAATATGATCAAGAGCAGGCATAGGAAGATAGCCATAAATATCTTGAGTGCGCTGCAATACTGCTATGAGATTACGTGGTTTTAGGTCACGCCAGTTTTGCAATAGTTCGGTAAGTGGTTTTATCTCAATTTTAACCTTAGGTACTGATTCTGATGACATAGAATAACCTTAAACATCGCAAGATTTTTGCGAAATGCGCCAAAGCACAAGGTAGCGGTATTAGGCAATAAAATAAGAAAAGCAATATAAGGGTAAAGTAAGTACGTCCCTTGGCCAATGCAAAAAAATAATTCAACATGGTGGTTAATTTGTGTTGTGATTCCTGACACTCACTTAATATTCGTGCTAGGATTTTGTGCATGGGCGTCGTATTCGGAATAAGACCTGCGCCGCGCGTAGGCATATCAGTGGTTTCACTTTATTGGCAGGCTAAATTACCAGCAATGTCAATTTTGGCGACGACTGTACCAAGTGTTACTTCCGCCATGAGCCAAATAATAGGTACTGTAGGCGAATGGGGTGAGCTATCGGCAATAGCTATAGCAGCACCGCTAACTTGGTCAGGTGCCAAACATGGCCGACGGGCAATTGATAACGTATTACGTCAAAACTTGCCACGTTGGGCGTCACGTACCTGGGTGCGATTGCCGTTGGCACAGTCTAGTGCCGTTACCGTCCAGGGAACCGCCATAGCTTTATCATTAGCTAATGAAATTCGTCAGGGGCAATTGCCACATCATGCGGTAGTTGAGTGTAATCCGCGTTATTCATTAGCATATTTATGGCCAGATTTTTCACAAAGTGTCCTTGAATACCTACGGGGTACTAAAGAAGATCAAAATCATATCGAAAAGTTACTGCAGCAATTTCATGATGCTGGGGTTGTACGCTATGAAGAGGACCACAGACCTCAAAATGCTGGTGAATTAGAAGCCTTTGCCGCGGCATTAACTGCCCTTGGTGTTGCTGAACCACAAATGGGCTTAGTGGTGCAGCAACATGCAGGCGGTGATATTCGACCAGTAGGCAAACGTGTTGTGGCGACGCTATTAGCTTTGCCTTAATTTGTAATTATAGCGTTTATTTAGCATATTTCCCTACACTCACAGCCATAAATAGTTATCAAAATTACATGCGATATATATTAGAGTTGATCACAAATAAGAACATCAAAAAGTATCCGTCTATCAGCTATATCATCACCTTTCATTCTCAGTTTCCTATTCCCTGTTCTTTAGATATCCAGTTGAATTTTACCTTACTTAAAGATAAACAGTCGGTAATCACATATAAATGTAGATTTAAAGAACTTAAAAACTTAAGAACTGGGAATTATAAGTGAGTTTATTCGAAAAGAGTGTCTATTGCTAGGTCTCATCTTGCTTCTTCAAGTAGAAATAAATATAATCTAGACAGTCTAGATTAATTAGAAGCATTGATAATGACTTG
>JAFGEK010000091.1 GCA_016931625.1 Deltaproteobacteria bacterium
AAATTTTAAGTGAGATTATTCGTAATCAAGTCTATTGACACTAAAAAGATAACACTAAAAAATCTTGCTTTTTTTGTAAGAATATCCTTCATTTAAAGTATGAAACAAATAGCTGTGGTTGGGGTAAAAGGCCAGGTAACGATCCCAAAATTATTGCGTAAGCGTCTTGGTATTAGCCAAGGTACTGAGTTACGGTTTGAAGAAGTGGCAGGCGCATTAATTGTTAAACGAGTTGCTACTGATGATCCTCTTGCTACTTTAGTAGGTCTTGGTAAACCACAAACTACTGAGCAATTACTTACGCAACTGCGTGGTCCAAAATGGTCTACTGATTTAGATGATGAAGAATGATTACCGCTATTGATAGTTCTGTTTTATTTGATGTTATCCTTAATGATGCAACATATTGTAATAATTCACTTACTGCACTTCGTCGTGCTCGTTCTGTAGGGGCCTTAATAGTTTGTCCGGTAGTTTGGGCTGAAATTCGTGCTGCGCTTATTAAGCCTGAAACTATTAGTGAAGTCTTATTCAACGCAAATATTTCATTTGATCCATTTGATCAAAAATGTGCAGATATAGCTGGAGACATATGGCGAGAATATCATCGCAATGGCGGCAAAAGACAGCAGCTTATTCCTGATTTTTTAATTGGAGCACATGCAAAAATTAAAGCAGATAGAATTTTAACGCGTGATCGTGGATTTTTGCGACGATATTTTCATGGCTTGAATGTAATCGAACCAGACGCATTGGTGTAATATATGTAACGCCTCAAGGTCGTTTTTTGTGCAAAAAACTCCAAAGAGGCAAGCGTGTTGGGTGATCTTTAAAACGCACTTTATAGCTAGCACCGCTTATTACTTTGTCACATTTTTGTTCTTGACTATCGATGATTGTATCGATAGCGATATGGCCATTTTGCATATTGGGGGCAAACCATTCGAGATCATCTGACACAGAAAACGGATTACGTGTGGCAATTGTATACCAATCGTTATCTATAGTTTCGATAAAGGCCAACACTTGATATGTTGCTTTCACAGTACTGTTGGTTTGCAATGCTTTTAGGTCACGATAGGGGTAACCAAAGAAAAACCCTGTTTCATAATCGCGATGACTGATATTAGTGAGTTCGACAAGCCAATTGGGATCAGCAAGGTATTGCGCAGGGTTATTAAAGTAGGCATCCAGGGCAGCGCGGTATACTCGCGTCACACTGGCAATATAATATTCGCCCTTCATTCGCCCTTCGACTTTAAGCGCGCTAATACTACTTTTTACCAATTCAGGTATGTGCTCGATCATGCACAGGTCTTTAGAACCAAGAAATATAGTTTCTTTACTGGTTTCAAATACTGGTAGGGTTAAGCCTGGTCGTTTTGATTCTACTAATTGCCAATCCCAGCGGCAAGTGTGTTTGCAACGACCTTGAGAGGCACTCTCACCACATAAATGTGCCGACAGTAAACAGCGGCCAGAGACAGCCATACACATGGCGCCATGGACAAAAACTTCAAGCTCAAGTGAAGTTTTTTGGGCAATATTTTTAATATCGGCCAAGCTGCATTCGCGAGCCATATTTACCCGCTGTATCCCAAGGCTTGCAAGCAGATTAACGGCGTGAGCATTGGCGGTGCTAAGCTGGGTTGAGGCATGGATATTAAGGTCAGGGCGTTTTTGGCGCACAAGAGAAAGTGCACCAAAATCAGCAACAATTACCGCATCGAAATCAAGATGGCTGGTGGTTTCAAGCCAATCTTCAAGGTGAGCACAATCTGCTTCAAACATGAGCGAATTTATTGCCACATATAGTTTTTTCTCTTGCTGGTGCGCAATATTAAGAGCGGTTGCTAGCTCTTCTACACTCAGGCATGTCTGATCTGGTCGCATTGACAAGCCGCTAGCTCCAACATAAACAGCATCCGCACCATATGCATAAGCTATTTTGATTTTTGTCAAACTGCCGGCGGGTATGAGGAGTTCGGGTTTTGTGGACATTTTTTTTAAAAAACCAAAATAAATCTTTTACGCAGCCTCTAGCTTAGATGCCTTTGTGGTTTTACTGGCTTTGTTACTTGAATCATTTTTTTGCCGATTCATAGCGTTGTTTAAAAACACCGCTAATCTTTTATTTTGGTTGCCTTGACCATCGTAGAACATATTTACAATAGGCATATCATGAAGTGCGCTTACGTGTCGTGAAATAGCAGTAGTGATTACCCCAGGCATACAACTAAAAGGTGCACAATTAACTACTAACGCCGCACCATCACGGGCGAATTTAATTGTGCGACCAATAATGGACATGCCCTCACCGCCAATATTGCGCTCCATATAAGGTTTAGCTTCGTTCAGAGTGGCATTAATATTGGGTTCATGACGGTCAGCTAAAAATGGGCCAGCAGCCTTATATAAAGCTCGCTCCCAATAAAGCTGCCAACGATAAGTGATATATGATTTAAGTGCCTTTAAATTAAAAGCACTTTGCATATAAGGTAGAAAATTTTGTGGTGAGGCTAAAAAGAGCATCCACTCAATAATTGGTGTGGGCCAAGCTTCACCACCTAAACACTCTATAGTGTCTATAAGATTTTCATTAGAAAACATATTATTGCGTACATAAATTTCGCCAACTATACCTACAAGTGGTTTATTAGTTGGGGTATGAGGAATAGCAGCAATACGATCAATCGAAGCTTTTAGTGCTTGCCGTAAATCAGCACCGTCATTAATTGCTTTAATGAGAAATTCTTTTTCGTAAGCTACAACACGATTAGTTGCACCAGGTTCATTTTCATAAGGCCTTACTTTACAGCGCGCTTTTTGTAAAATGTCACTCATGACAATGGCTTTAAATAGGGTGCGCCTTACCGTATCATCAACACCTTGATAAGCGTTGAGACTTGATGGTGAAAGAATTGCGACATCTTCTAAACCTTCACGATCAAGTATTTGGCGATGCAACTGACAATATTGCCCGAAGCGACATGGGCCACACGCCGTGGGCATCATTAAAGCTTGGCCTTTCGTAAGACCTTGCTCACGCAAATTTGCAATGAAGGCCCCGATAGTAAGTGCGGTCGGCAAACATTCACTACCGCGGGTTAAGCTACGGCCTAGTTCAAAAGTAGCGGCGGTCTCAAAAGGTATTTGCCTTGCATTATAACCGTGTTGGCGAAAAGCGGCAGCAAAGAATTCAGCCCCAAATTCGTGCATGGGTGGGATCCACAACGTACGTTGCTTAAAATCGATTGTTTGTGTCTGATATGAACGTCGTTGTACCTCTTGTCGTCGAGGTCGTTTTAATACATCAAGAAAAGCTTCAATACGAGTTAGATAGCCCGCATCACCACCATGCTCATCAAGTTCTAAAGCTAAAAATGGTTGGTTGCCCATAATTTCTTCGGCATAAGTGAGTAAAAAACTATCAGGGCCACAAGAGAAGTTAGTTAAATAAATTACATCAAGTAAATCATCTCTAGCAACTTGTTCAAGTACAACGAGAATTTTTTGCCCGTATGCCCAATAAACATTGCGATAGCGCTCGCCAAGCAATGAGTAGTTGGGTCGAATGAAATCCATTGGCAATACGGTTAAGCCATGCTCAGCAATTTTATTTGGTAGGTCAAGATTGATGCCATAATCGGCAGTATTGTAAGGTCTACCTACTAAAACAATGAGACGTTCATTACGCTCACGCGCCTCACGTAAAGCTTTATCGCCCTCGGCATAGCAGCGTTGCTCAAATTCTTTTTGAGTAGTATTGGCTAATTGCCAGGCACTTTTAATTTGTTGTTTAGTACGACCAAGTGGTGCAGCTAACGTTTGTGCAAGCTGCCGCACAAGTTTAGCCTCTGGCATCCGTTTGTCGATTAGTGGTGATAGAAGATGTGCAGTATTTATACTGTTTAGTGCCAAAGCGCTGCGTGAATATGCTGGCAATGCCTGTACATAAGGGCAATAGGTTGCTGCATTAACATTGATATTGCGAGATTCGTTATCTAAATGCGGCACAAAAACAAAATCTACGCCCTGACGAGTTGCTAACCATGCAACATGACCTAAAGCAACTTTAGCTGGATGACAAAACTCAGCACCAGCTATACGACTGCCGAGTTCACGAATTTCTTGATTGGTTTCAGGCGATAGTTCAACTTTAAAACCAAGCTCATTGAAAAAGCGTCGCCACATTGGGGCAAAAGTATAGGTTGATAAACTTCGTGGAATACCAACTACCGATGCGTTGTCAGCAACAGTTACGCCACTCCCACCTTCAAGCCACAATCGCCGACGTAGGCGCAAGTAACGAGCGTGTGGCGAAACCCGCACACGATTTTCGTAAGGGTCGCGACCACACATATAACCCCAAGAGGGTGATTGTTCAACGCCTTCAATATCAGCATAGGTAATAGTGCAGTTATTTTGGCAAAGCGTGCAGGTCTCCTTGCGTAGTGAAATCTGGCGCTGATCAAGATTAAGACCGCGAAATGACGAACTATTCTTATTTTGTTCAGACATGAGTTGGCGGGTGAGTAATGCAACACCGTAGCTGCCCATAACATGACAATAAGGCGAAACTACCATTTTTACATTGAGTACACGTTCAAAAGCTGCAACTAAAGCAGGGTTGCGCGCCGTGGCGCCTTGAAAGAATATTTTCTCACGACTTATATGACGATTTCCTACTACTTTATTAAGATAGTTTTTAACTATAGCAACCATAACTGCAGATAGTGCTCGTTCACGACTGGCACCATTTTGCATTAAGGTTACAACATCTTGTTCCATGAACACCGTGCAACGATCAGAAGCTCGTGGTGGTTTACTACCTAATACCGCTTGGCCAACCTCACTTACCTTATAACCAAGCTTTTGTGCCTGCTCTTCGACAAATGAACCAGTACCAGCAGCGCAGACATAATTCATGTTGGCATCACGAATATGTCCGTCAACAATATGCATATATTTAGAATCTTGCCCGCCAATCTCAAAGATAGTGTCAACGGTGGGATCAACACGAACTGCGCCGGCAACATGAGCAGATATTTCGTTAATTACCGCATCAGCGCCAATAACCGCACCCACAAGCGCACGACCACTGCCGGTGGTACCCACTGCGCGAATGTCCCAAGTTACACCTAGCTTGCTAGCAATATCTCGAAGAGCTTTACATAGCAGCTTTGTGGCATTTATTGGGTCACCAGCGGTTTTACGATAAATATCGACTATAACCTGATCATCTTCATCGGTAACAACTGCCTTGGTGCTTGTCGAGCCAATATCAAAACCGAAGTAAACTGGTAGGGTACTCTGTCGTGGTTTAATTAAAATACGAATTTCATTGTTATACTCATCAACATAATTATCAAGGCAGGCAAAAGAAGGGTAATCTGATTTTGCCATGGTGAGCGGCCAAGAGTAACTTGAAGTGGCATGTTGGGTAGTATCATCATCCTTCACATTTTGTTTGCGTTCAGCTTTTTCTCCTAGCAATGCTGCCCCCCGAGCAGCAATTATATGCGGCTGCTCGGGTATAATGATTAGATCACCAAGACGTTCGCTAAGCCAGCTAAGCACACTTTTATTAAGTGCGACACCGCCAATAATGGCTGTTTTACCTGCCAAAGGTCGTCCTGAAAGCAGTGTACCTAACAACGTGCGCGTCATGCCACGGCATAAACCTGACCACATTTCTTTTTTAGAATAACCTTCTTGTTGACGATGAATGAGGTCGCTTTTAGCAAAGACACTGCAGCGTGCTGCTATTGAGGGAGGATTTGTAACATGCTCAAATTCTTGTGCGTCATCGTATGATAAACCAAGTCGTGTGGCTTGCTCGTCTAAAAACGAACCAGTGCCAGCAGCACACAATGAGTTGGTGCTAAATCCTTGAAACTGACCTTTGCTATCAAGTTGAATGAGAGTGCAAGAAGCACCACCAATATCAAGAATTTCAACTACCTCGGGATGTGCTTCAGTAACCGCGGCGATTTGTGCACGTACTTGGTCAACAATTGGTGCGGTAGTTATGTTGTAAACCTGTGAAGCAGCCGCACCAGATATGCCAAGGCTATCACCACTGCGAAAATGCATAGCATGTAGGGCGGCATCAAAAGTATTTTTAACTTCTCCACGATGGCGACGATAGAAAGTCTCAACAACTTGGCCATTAGTATTAAGCCGAACTGCTTTGACATATACCGAGCCTAGGTCAATACCAATTCGCCCAAAAGTGTGCGTCATTTTACCCTCAGTGGTTAATTGTGCTTATTTAAGGTATTAATTAAAATATAAGTACATTATTAGCTAGCTATTAAATTATTAATGTATAGGTCTAAAACATGTCACCTGAGGCACTTGCAGATTCTGCTTATGAGTTTTCGCAAAAAACACGCGAAATTTGCGTAAGTATTAATGATTTAGAACTGCGTAAAGATGTAGAGGCAGTAACACAAAACTGTTTAAAGTCACTAGCTGCTTTAAAACGTATTCATTTACCGCAAGACCGTTTTGAAGAAGGTCAGGTAAGTGATCATGATGCAGCTAGCAGTAATTATCATATTGAACTTGCTCCATACGTTCTTTCGGCTTTAACTGCCGTTAATCATCTTACCGAATCAGTATTAAATACTTTTTCTAATCCGACAGGTATTGATAAGGCTACTACAGCCGAAGATTTTGAGCTCGAATTTGACTTAGTCGATGGTCCCACTGGTGAAGATGGTCGCTTAAGTATGCAAAAAAATCAAAGCGATTTATCTTTGCGAGAACAAGTTGCAGAAGTTGCCTATTCTATTAGTACAATGCTGCGTAGTCGCGTAGCTAATATGGGCCCAAGATTACGTCACGCCTTAGAAAAAAAAGATGTTTGGCCTTTACTGACCGAACTTGACGAAAGCCAACATGGTTTAGTTAAGGGTGTGCAAGGCATGCTTTTTGGCGTGTTAGGTTTGTTTAATGCCAGCGTTAGGCGCGAAGAAATTTTGCCTGAATATCGTTCGGCAGTACGCGAAGCTGTTGATTTACGAGCTGCAATTGCAGATCTTTCTTACCATATAACTCGATTTAATTTGGCAATTGCGCAAGCTGATGCCACAAATGTTGTTCCCTTAGTGGTTGGCGTTGCTGATCGTTTGTCTCGTTTTGCCACTAGAGTTGAATATCGTTCATTGCGCGTTGAAGATAAACGCTCGATTATTGAATTTCGCCGTACTTTGCATCGGTTGCGTTATCATAGTGGTGGTATTCCGTTAACTAAGCTTCGTTATGCTATTGAGGGATTTGCAAAATTTCTTGAAGCTATGCATTCAATAAATCATCGTGAGGTTTTGGTGGTACATGATAATCAACGTCTTAGTGAGGCTTCAGTTAAATTAGATGAATGTTTATCGGTAGTTGATGTTTCAACTGCTTTGGGTCGGCTTTTTTCTATTGTACGATTGCTTTCATCTGTAATGGGTCGTTATCCAGATTTGGATGATGCTTTGCGTAATTTTGGTAATAAAGCTGCATCACAGCTTGATGTAAAAGCAGAAATTCAACACTGGAAACAGTTAGTTAAAATGGCCCTCTTAGCAGTAGGATGACTTTTTCTAACAACAGCCTGGTTGACATAACCTGAAGTTCGACCATATTACCCCCAGGATTTAGAAAATACGCGGACTTATTGAAACTTTTTCAACTGGGTAGGAGGCCAAAAGAAGGCCATGGGTAAGGTAATCGGAATCGATTTAGGAACTACCAACAGCGTTGTTGCTGTCATGGAAGGTGCTGAGCCAAAAGTTATTACCAACGAAGAAGGTTCACGCCTGACGCCATCGGTTGTTGGTTTTGGCAAAGATAATGAAATCATGGTCGGTCAAGTGGCTCGTCGCCAAGCCATCACTAACCCTGAGAATACCATTTTCTCTATTAAACGTTTTATGGGTCGTCATTACGACGAAGTCTCTGAAGAGAATAAGCGCGTTCCTTATAAAGTTAAGCGTGGCAAAAATGATATGGCCTATGTTGAGGCTCGTGGTAAAGATTATGCCGCACCAGAGATTAGCGCCCAAATATTATTAAAACTAAAGCGTGCTGCTGATACCTATCTTGGTGAAGAAGTAAAACAAGCTGTTATTACAGTTCCAGCATATTTTAATGATGCTCAACGACAAGCAACCAAAGACGCTGGCCGTATTGCGGGGCTTGAGGTTTTACGTATCGTAAATGAACCTACCGCAGCGGCGTTAGCCTATGGGCTTGATAAGAAGAAAGACGAAATAATTGCCGTCTACGATTTTGGTGGTGGCACTTTTGATATTTCAATTCTTGAAGTCGGCGAGAATGTAGTTGAAGTTCTTTCGACTAATGGTGATACCCATCTTGGTGGCGATGATGTTGACCAACGTATCATTGAATATCTTATTGCCGAATTCAAAAAAGATCAGGGTCTCGATGTCTCAAATGATCGTATGGTATTACAACGATTAAAAGAGGCGGCTGAAAAAGCTAAAATCGAGTTAAGTTCAGTATCTGAAACTGATGTAAATTTACCCTTCTTGACTGCAGATGCTTCAGGTCCGAAGCATCTAAATCTAAAACTCTCGCGCGCCAAACTTGAGTCATTAGTTCATGATTTGATTGAGCGTGCTGCTGAGCCGGTTAAAAAAGCTTTGGCCGATGCGGGTAAAAATGCTTCAGATATTGATGAAGTAGTTATGGTTGGCGGTCAAACTCGTATGCCTCTCATTATTGAGGGCGTGCGTAAGCTTTTTGGCAAAGAGCCAAATCGCTCGGTTAATCCCGATGAAGTTGTTGCTATTGGCGCAGCCGTCCAAGCGGGTGTGCTAACCGGCGAAGTAAAAGATCTGTTATTGCTTGATGTCACTCCACTTTCATTAGGTATCGAAACACTTGGTGGGGTAATGACAGTTTTAATACCTCGTAATACTACTATTCCGACAAAGAAGAGTGAAGTATTTTCTACTGCTAGCGATAATCAAACTTCTGTCGAAGTGCACGTATTGCAAGGCGAGCGACCGATGGCCTCAGCAAATCGTACCCTCGGCAAATTCCATTTAGACGGTATTCCACCAGCACCACGTGGGGTGCCACAAGTTGAGGTTACTTTTGATATCGATGCAAACGGTATCGTTAATGTCTCGGCTCGTGATAAATCATCAGGTAAAGAGCAACGCATTCGTATTGAAGCTGGTAGTGGAATTTCCGAGAATGATATTGAGCGTATGGTTGCTGATGCTCGCGATCACGAAGCTGAAGATAAAAAACGACGTGAAGAAATTGATATCAAAAATAAAGCCGACTCATTGTGCTATTCTGTCGAGCGTTCGATGAAAGATTATGGTGATAAACTTGACGCTCAGACACGCGAAGATCTTGAAGCAAAAATTAAAGCAACTCGCGACGCTATTGATAGCAGCGATGGCGATCGTATCAAGAGCACCATGGAAGCTTTAACTCAAGCTAGCCATAAAATGGCAGAAAAAATGTACCAAGCTACTAATGCAGGTGGTGCTGCAGATGGGGATGGTGCTACAGGTGCTCAAACTAGTGGCTCTACTGCTGATAACTCAGCAAATGATGCTAGCAAAAAAACTGCAAGTGATGCTAACGTGGTTGATGCGGAGTTTGAAGAGAATTAAAATTCATGCCACGATTAAATGAATCATGAACGAACGGCTGGAGCAGCGAATAGATGCGGCTATAGGTATTGTGTTGCGAGTCAATGGTGTGACCGAACCATGCCATAGCCGCAGCATCAGTCGCAGTGGTTTAGCTATTGCCACGCAAAAAAAATTTGATATCGGTCTAGTTCTTGATCTTGAAATTGTGCATCATGGTGTCAGGCTACGTACTAAAGGACGCGTAGTTAGCCAGCAGCCTGGCGGTATTGGTGTTGAATTTATTGATACTGATGCAAAGCTCGAAACTGCAATAGCTAATTTAATAAATACCCTTTTAGGTATCTCTGGTCCTTCTCGTGTTGAGCCTTCAGCCGAATTACGAGTAGTGGCCTGGTCGCTAGTTGATGCTGGACGCGGTGTAGGCGGCTTAATTCGTGGTCGTATGCACCGCTCTCGTTTATTAGATGTAAGTGTCGATGGCGCTGCGATTGCAGGTAAAAGTCCTCCTGAGCTGGGCGTTGAAATTGATGTAATTTTACCTAACTATTTAGCAAAGGGAAGCAATGAACAGGTGCAATGTATGGCGCGGGTTGTACGGCATACTGAGCATGGATTTGCTGTAAAATTCGTTTTACCAAATGCATCTTTTAGACGCGTTGTATCAGAAATTCGTCGTGCTTCACGACGATCATAATTATGATATATTTTTATAACGCTCATGCTTTCAATAGATTTTAATGCACTGCAGCATGGTCCTATTGAAGGACAATTTCAGCAAGTTATGTTGCCAGCCTTATTAGTGCGTGTGGCTCGCATGCAGCGAACCGGTCGGTTAACATTAACCTACAATAACAATGAGAGAAGCATTTGCTTCGCAGAAGGTGTACCTACGTCTGCAGGTTCTCGTGCTCTTTCAGAGCATCTTGGTCAGCGATTACGCAAACTAGATCTAATTTCTTCTGAGCAGTTGGACCAAGTCGATCAATTGATGTGTAACGAGCCGTTGCAATTTGGCGAAGCCATGAGAAAGCTTGGTATAATACGTGAAGATGAGTTGCGGCGATTATTACGCACACATCATAATTGGATTTTAACTCAAGCCTTATCCGTCAAAGAAGCGACCGTATCATATTCACCATATGCTTGGGTTCCCACCGATCCTTCAGGGATAGCTTTTTTACAAACAATCGAGGATGGTATACGTGGTTTTGGTTTATCAATGGTGAAGGATCTTTTAGCAGCAGCTAACAATTGGCTTTTTATATTAAATACGGCTGATATTGAATTAGCTAATAAGCTTGGGGCAACAAAGCACACGGTTGAATCTCTTGAGAGATTGCAAGGTATGCCACGCTTGGCTGAGCAAATATTTGATGCCTGCAATGATAATGCTAATGATGTTACAGGATTAACACTGCTAGTTTGTGGCTTCTTTCGTGCGGTTGCTAAAAAACCAACAGCTAGTAAGCAACCGCTTTCATTAGTAGATAATCAAATTTCAGATTTATTAGTTCCCGCGGATAATTCCGTAGTAACTGGGTTAGTAAAAGATCAGCAAAAAAAGGCGACTTTGCCATCATCCAAGGAAATGTTTGACAGCAAATCGTTTTTTTCTAGAAACTCACCTACTACACAGCGATTAATCATTATTTTTGTTTTTATAGTGATAGGTCTAGCCTTAGGTCTTATAGGCGGTGTGTTTTTTATGTCGGGTCCCAAAAAAGCTAGCAAAGAAGCTAAAATTGAGAATGTGTCCATTCCTCCCGAGCCGGATTTAGTGACAAAACCACCAGAGAAGCCGTTGGGTAACGAGTAAAAATCAGAGGTTTATAATTGGTTAGTATTTAAGGACATCCCCTAATAAAATGGCTCAGCTTTTCTAAAAGTATCAATCATAGCTATAGACAATAAGTTCTGGTTATGTATAATTAATAAAGAAATATTATCAACTATTTAACCGCAACAGTAACAACTAGTATAAGATGAGGTGAAAACAATGGCCAACGTTCAAAGTATGCCCGCAAAAACTCAAGAGAATTCCTCAATTTTAGGTAGTGATTTTTCATTGCAGCCTGGCGGTTTGGCAAAAGTCTTAAGGGGAGAATTTCCTTTTCCGGTAAAGTATATTGATCCGACTAAACAAATTATGTCGTTCTCGGGCGATAAACAGACTGTCTACACGTCATTAGTAAAAGTTGCTAATTACAATCGTGATGCAAGTTTGTGTGATGTCACTACAACAGATGAGCTTAAAGAAATTGTAAACATCGCAAAAGATGATACCCAAGCTATTACTGGCTGGGATGAGGCGGTGTGCATTTCCTTCCAAAGCTATTCAATGGCACACAACAACGATCTTGGTATTTATTTGTGTAATAGTAACAATTTGCCAGAGGCAGTCTGGCTAAATAGCAATATGGACTCTACTTTTGCTCTATGTATTAAAAGTTGGGCTGAAGTTGAGCTTAAATGGCGAAAATGGGACGAACAAGAAGAAGAACCAGACTGGGAAGTTGAGAGTGCCTCATGGCATGAACAAAAAACTTATGATCAACCCATTATTGATTTTTTTAAACAAATCAATACAGAAGGGGCAACAACGAAACAAATTAAAGAGATGGAGGCTGCTCGCTACTTGTTTGGTTCTCTTTTATTAGCTCTGGCAAAATATCCAGACTCAAAAGAGCTTAAGGCTACTCTTGATGCTTTTTGCGATAAGCAAACTTTTGATATTTATGACGGAGTGATTGTTGAGAGTGGCTTAGTAGAGAAAAATAACAAGCAATTTAAAGCTGCCTACGAAAAGGCAAGTGAAATAACCAACGATGCAGATCGTCTTGATACGCTTAGCCGTTTAGCGTTTGTGGTTATGGCTACAGCATATGCTGATCATAATCCATCAACAACCAACGATAAACCAGTGCAAGCAATGAAAGCAACAATTGCATTGTTGCAAGAAGAGAGGAACAAAAAAGGCGAAAAGGTCTCCCTTGATGGCTATAAGAAGAATAATCCTACATATGAACAGGGCACTTTGAAAGCATTTCCAAAAGCCTATATGGAAATAAATTTGAGTGCAGCACATCAATCATATTCTAGAGACAGAACTACTTTTAATCTTTTAGGTAAAAACGTTCGCAGTATTAATCGTGCCTCTAATATAAACATTCATGTTCCAACTAATGGATATACTAAAGCGTTAAAGAACTAGTTGCTTTGTTTGGTCTTAGTAAATCCTATTGATTCGAGTGGCACTAATTTAAAAGATAGATTCTTAATTTGGTTCCTGTCGATTATATTCCAAATCTTGTAAAGAGTTTTTGCTATCGTCATACAATAATTATAGCTTCGTATTTAAATTTACATTTATATTCGTTCTAGTCATCGCTAATGCCACAGTTTCATGAGCTTATAATGGTTATTAATTGCTGGATAAAGCATAAACAGCCATACAAATTGCACTTATATAATATCTGGAGCTGGCTATGCCATTTAGTGAAAATAATTCTATCAGTGTTGTTGATAATAACATGGCACTCTGCAGCACTTGCTGATGATGCGCATTATCAAGATTTTCTTGTAGGTGGTCGAGCCCTTGGTCTCGGTGGAGCATTTACTAGTATTGCCGATGATCCATCAGGAATTTATTATAATCCTGCTGGCTTAGGTGATGTTCGAGGCACGGATTTACAAGTATCTACAAGCTTGTATGGGTTTGAGCGTGGTTCTATCCCTAAAGGGTTGGTAACTCCAGTACCAGGTGCTGATAACTTGCGCTTAGAATTTACTGATTTAATTATTATTCCAGCTAGTGCAGGCTTTGTTCGTACTTTTGGTGAGTTAGACAGCGAGCGGCGTCCGCGGCAAGCGTATGGGTTATCAGTTGTAGTTCCATCGTATCGTAGTTTTACGGCAGGGCTTGGTGGTGATGCCACAGACCCTTCACAAAAATTATTACTACGCTCATATCAACGTCGTGTAATTGATCGTGAATTATGGACAGGTTTTGGCATTGGTCGTCGTATGACCTCTCAATTACGTTTAGGTATATCAGCATATTACATATTACGCAGTTTAACCGACCGCGAAAATGTTTTAGTTAGTGAGCATGTTGATGTTGAGGCTACAAACACTACCCCTGCAATGAGCTATGATCGCTTTCAATCAGTGACAGATGATATAACTTTAATTAACGGTAGCATTATTTTCATTGGAGGTTTGCGCTATACACTAACACCAAAAATCGCAATGGGGCTTTCGTTATATTCACCGTCGGTTCCCATACATTCGCAAGTTCGTTTGGCCTTTTCTCGCGCTACTGCAAACCCGCAAGTGACCAATGGTCAACCATCTACTCTTGAAAACTTAACGCTATCTGGTTTTAGTAAACAAAAACATGCACCAGCGGCACGTTTTGGTATTAGCTTTATACAAAAATATAAATTTACTTTAAGCCTTGATATTTCATTTCATGCTCCGGTTTCTTATAGCCTCATTAGACCCAATGCTAATGACGCCGAACGTTTTCAAAGTTTTCGTAGTCGTTTACCTTTTGATCCGGATATTAGTCGCCGCGCGGTAGTAAATTTTAATCTTGGCGCAGAATTTTTAATTATTAGAGAAGTTAGCATTGCTGGTGGCTTTTTTAGTGATTTTTCCAGTGCCCCCCGTATTGCAAAAAGTCCCATTGGCGATCAGGCGCCAGATGTAGATTTATTCGGTATGTCTGTTTCTATTGGTTATTTTGGGCAACATACACTTTCACGCTTAGGTGTAATGTATAGTTTAGGTACTGGGTATGATGTTATACCTGAAAGTGATATTGATAGACTTACTGAGGGGCAACAAGCATTTAGACGGGTGGCATATTTTCAATCGTTTTTCTACGTGTTTCTTTCAAGTACTTTTCGATACTAATGCTTATAGCAATTTCCTCTTGAATTGATTTACTGCGACACGACATACCTGCCTGCAAATGGCGGCCTCGTCATTTCGCTGCTCGAAATATGTCCAATATTACTGCGCTGCTCACTCCTCGGGCGCCATTTTCGGCGACGGTCTGCCGTGTCTCGCTACAATCACTTCAAGAGGCAACTGCTATTAACTATTTTGCATTTATATGTGGAGAATGTTTAAAAAAATTTTGGATCATGATTAGCAAAACGAGAACGCAGCAATAATATGAATGCTGCAACGCTTATGTACATCAATATGCCAAGCCACCCAGCAAGCTGAGTTACAAATAATGCAGCTTGATCCTGCCAAAAAGCGTCGTATTCACCAATAAATATTAAGCGTTTATTAAAAATTATCGAGCCTATGAGAATGATTAGGCCAGCAATAATCGTACTTAGATAAGCTAGCCAAGTTTTTCCCAGCAAGACACCTTTGCGAGTTATGAAAAAGCCAGCAATGGCACCGAGATAATTTAATAGCACTGCTAAAAAGGATATAAAACCAAACCAATGTTCAAGTTGGGGAAATATCTGCGGATCAAAAAGATATAACATCGACCATTGTGGATAAAAACGAAATAAATAAGTCGCCAGCGGAGTAAAAAACAATGATTCAAAGAGTATTAGAGCTAATAGTGGCCAACTGATAAATTCTCTATGCAGGGCGGGTGAGCGTTGCAGCGATAAAACGATCAAACCACCGAGGCCAATATTTACTGCAAAATTTAACAAAATAGGCATAAGTGCTTAACCAATCTTGAACATAAGCCAGATGAGATTATACTATCATCCGGTGTCATCTATTAACTTTCATACTAAAGAGATTTCGGTCAAGATTGTTTACTATGGTCCGGGTCTATGCGGAAAGACAACGTCTCTGCATACGATCTACAATTCACTTCCAGAAGATCGGCGTCCACAGCTTGTCTCACTAGCAACCGAGGTTGACCGAACCATATTTTTTGATTTTCTTCCGGTAACTGCTTACCGCATTCGTGATTTTATTGTGCGATTGCAGCTTTATACCGTACCAGGTCAAGTTTTTTATAATGCCACACGTAAGTTGGTATTGAACGGAGTTGATGGCATTCTTTTCGTGCTCGATTCCCAAACTGGCATGAAAGACTCAAACCTTGAGAGTATGCAAAACCTTGAGGATAATTTGGCCGAATTGGGTCTTGAAACAAGTCGTGTACCTATGGTGCTGCAATATAATAAACGCGATCTTTCAGACATTTTTACCATCGAAGAAATGGAGAGTCTGTATAATCGCAATGGTCTACCAGCTTTTTCTTCGATTGCTACCAGAGGAGACGGACTTCTTGAGGCATTAAAATCTATTAGCCAAATGGTAGTAAATGATTTAGTTCACAAGGGGCTCGGCAGACAATTAACGCAGCCTGCTTCAGATACCCCAACTTCAACAGCAACAAGTGTAAATACAGATACTACAACTATAGGGGCTGCGCCGCGTAGCGTTGAAGAGGCGGTAAGTCGCGCTGCAGTACCGACAGAACATCGTAGTAGCATTGGCCTTTGGCCTGTTGGTGATATCGAGCCACTTGGGGCACAAATTGAGGCGGCGTTAAGAACTGCCAATTGGCAAAATGTTATTTTGGCAATTGAGCAATTAGTACAGCTTCAAGCTCGTAAGTGGGCTGCTTCAGAAGGGCTAAATAAAGAAGACCCTTTCACTCATTTTTTGCTAATGCGAGGTATTGCACCGGCTCGTTATCGCGCCCTATGGGAAGCTAGCAAAGCCTTAAGGGCGGGGCAGACTGTGGGGCGAGCAGAGGCAATGAGCGCTTTAGTTTTAGCGTTAGAGACTCTTTGGTAAAACAGTGCAAATAAGGCAGTTAACTTTTGTTCATATCTTCAGCGAGGTAACTTAAGATAACTTCGTCGAGAGATTTTTCGCTAATCAAATCTTCTCCGAAAATTGAATCAACAGCACTTTCATTTTTTGATTCAAAAGCGCGCGCGAGTGTTTCAGCTTCAATAACAGTTTCATTTTGCGGTGCTGGAGGCGGTGGTGCATATCTAGTAATGTTAGATTGGCTAGTTTTATATCCAGGTGGAGCTGGTGGTGGAGGTAGACCACGCGTGATTGGAGTGGTTACTGGCATGCCACCTTCACTTGGTTTGGTTGATGGTTGTAAAGGTAAATTAGCCGCAGTAATTGGTGTAACAGGCGGTAATTTAGTTGGAGATATTTCAGGTATAGGTACCTGAGGACCTTTTTGGTTTGTATCTTTGTTAGATATTGATGGTCCAATCAGTGAACTGCGATGTTGCGCCCCAGCTTCTACATTTAAAGGCGCTGGACCATTAAGCCTTGCAGCATTGACAGAGCGTTCAGCAATTTTATAGTCAAACCGGCCATTAATAAGGTCACGTAACATAGACTTATGCTGATCTTGCATAAGCTCAACTAGCATTTCTTTTAAACGCTCACTTTGGGCAATGTCGGCATACGAAGTTTTACGTGTATCGATAATATTACCACCGACAAATAAGTGGGTAATTATATGTGGATTATCAACACCTGAATCTTCAGTTTGAACGTGAAAAATCGTCTCTTGGTATTTTATGTTGTGATTATAGCCAGGGATCATGGCGCAAATATCATTAAAGTGAGATGGGGTGAGCGAGGGGATTTGAACCCCCGACCGTTGGAGCCACAGTCCAATGCTCTGCCTACTGAGCTACGCTCACCACGCAAATAACAATCGAGGCCGCTATTAAAACTTTGCTGACATGCTGTCAACGTTTGGCGGCACATTTATCATGCCTTTCTAAGAAATCAAAACTGAGCTAACCCAGCATCACCGCCGCGACAACGCATGCATAGACGATTACCAGGACCAGTCGATAAAAATACACGATCACAAGAAAGACAAGTGCGAGCACCAAGACTTGAAGGCATTGGCCGACGTACAGGTCTTTCGCCAGCAAGATCAGCAGCAACACCTTTAACCTGTCGAAGAAGAGCTTCGCTTAATCCTAATTCTGCAGCTCGTCGTAGTACTGCACTTGGTGCTAAACCCTCTTTCTGCATTTCATCTAGCAATGCTTTACGATCATTGAGCATGCCTTCGATAATGCGACGGTCAAGAACCGGATCATCTTTAAACATCGATTTTTCATTACCTACTGGAGGTAATTCGCAATTTTCAAATTCATGAGAATCTGTTTTTGCTTCACTAAGTGCTAAGTCTTTCGTCATTTTTTCTTTTTGCCGTTTTGTTGCTGTTAATGAAGAAGTGTTAGTGGTTTTTTATGGAGCCTGCTGTTTAACCATTTCTTTATAATAAGTACCAATATGATGGGGAAAATTCCCACCAACTGGACTCCTGAATTTAGCAGAATTATCACGAAGTTGGCAATCAATATCTGCTATAAAGCCTAAGCTGTTTATGCTTTACGGATCGAAGGTAGGATTAATAAAGTGGTGATTTTTTTTGTCGGCGTCTGCTTTTAGTCTTGTGACGTTTTTCCCATTCGTCAAAACGCTTTGCCAGCCAAATAGCTCCACTAACACCAGCAATAAATCCTACTATTCCAAACGAAAAGTCAAACGAACCTGGATCATTGCCACCACTTAATAATTTACCTACTAAAACAACAATAACAGTAATTGATATAATTGACAGTGTTACCCATTTAAACCATGGTGGCAGGGTAATATTGTAACTTTTAGTGGAACTAATTCGTTTGGCTGAAGCTTGCATCAATAGCCAGCGACCAAGCACTATGCCGATAGCAACGGCACCTCCAGCAGCAAGAAACCAACCTGCACCATAGTTGCTACCTTGTTGATAGTATGAACTGGCTGGAACATACAGAATTGCACCTGCACCGCCTAAAACAACAATTAGGGTCAACCAACGCTGCAGGGCTGATGGTGGTTTCTGCTCTTTATTTTGTAGTTTTGCCGCTCTTGCAGCATAGCGTTCAGCCGCAGCAAGACCCCAAAGCCACAGCCATCTACCAAGTAATATGCCTACGAATATTCCAATTCCGGCAAGTATGAAACTAATAGTGCTATTTTCGCCTAATAAGCGAAACCAATCAGTATTAGGTATCCATAAAATTACCCCCATGGCGCTTGCTAAAATTATTAAACCAACCCATCGCCAAGCTTCAGAAGGGTGCTCATCGATATCAATATCTGAAAGATCGAGTGCACTCAGGTCAATACCTTTAAGTTCTTCAATCTCTTGCTCTTGCTCAGAGTGCTGCACATTGACCTCGTTAAGTTATATATCTTTTATAGTAGCTCGATAACTATCCTATTGTCAGTAGACAACCGTGTTTATGATAATTAGAAACGAAAAAAAATTATGAAGTCTCCTTACGTTATTGCGATCACCGGGCCAACTGCTTCAGGAAAAAGTGCGGTTGCGCTCTCTGTTTCGCAAAAATATTGTGGGGAAATAATAAATTGTGATTCAGTGCAGGTCTACCGTGATTTTAATATTGGTTGTGCAAAACCAACTCCAGATGAACTTTCGCTTGTGAAACATCATCTCCTCGATGTTGTTAATTGGAATGAATCTTTTGACGCACAACATTATCGCAATTTAGCAATAAAAGCTATTGCTGATATTAATGCACGCCAAGGTCTTGCGATTATTTGTGGAGGTACAGGCTTATATCTACGTGCTTTACGTTGGGGATTATTAGCGGCACCACCAGCACAGGAAGAATTGCGAGCGTCACTTTACCAACAAGAAGAGCAAAATCCAGGTGAAATCTATAAGCGTTTGCAGTCTTGCGATCCCAAAAGTGCTAAGCAAATAGGCCCAAAGAATATTGTGCATTTGCTGCGCGCTCTTGAAATAACCCTTCTTGCAGGTGAACCTGCTAGTCAACTTCGCGCACAACATGGCTTTGCCCGTGAAGAGGTACCAATGATGGTAATTGCCCTTACTTGGCCATTACCAATGCTGCGCACTCGCATTAAAGACCGCGTTGAGGTTATGCTTAATGCAGGTTTAATTACCGAAGTTGAAGGATTGTTAAATAAAGGAGTTTCAGTTAATTCGAGGCCGATGCGTTCTGTTGGTTATAAAGAAGTAAGTGAAACTTTGCTTGGTTTAGCTCCTTTAAAAGGGTTATCTGAGCGAATAGTTAAAGCAACATATACATATGCTCGTCGGCAGCTTACTTGGTTGCGTAAAGAGCGTGAGGTTAAATGGATCGAGGTTCAAAGCCTTGACCAAGCCAACTCTGTTGTTATGGCGTTACTTTCTTCTTATAAGTCGTGATAAGCAAAAGAGTGACAATGAATATAAAAGAACAAAGCACTAATACAAACGAAGTCAGTGTTGCTCTTGGCGAACTTCGCAAAAGCATTGACGAAATCGATGATCGTCTAGTTGAATTATTAAAGCAGCGAGCAGCATTAGCCTTAGAAATAGCCGCTGCAAAAGCACAGGCTGGTAAACCTACTTATATACCTGAGCGCGAACTTGAAGTTTTAGAACGAGTTACTGCTGGTGATATTGGGCCGATGCCAGAAGAATCACTACGCATTATTTTTCGCGAGATCATGAGTGCTTCACGGGCGTTGCAAAGATCAGTTGGTGACAAAACGGAAGTCAACATGCTGCCATTAGTGAATGATGCCTTCTTAACATTAAAGCCTTATATTCCAGGCAAACCAGTATCAGAGACTAAGCGGGAGCTTGGCCTTACTGATGTAATCAAGCTGGCTTCTAATGAAAATCCCTATGGACCTTCACCTAAAGCTATTAGCGCGGCTACTTTGGCTTTAGAACAAGTCAATGACTATCCTGATGGCGGAGCATTTTACCTTCGGCAGGCTTTGGCTAAGCACTGGGGGTTAGACGCAAAAAATTTTGTTGTTGGCAATGGCACCAATGAAATTATTGAAATGGTAGTGCACACCTTTTTACGTCACGATGAAAATTTGCTCTATACCAATCCTTCTTTTGTTATTTATAAACTTGCAGCTCAAGCGATCGGTTGTGCAGTCAAAGAGGTGCCTGCTACTGCTGATTTGCGCCATGACTTAAAAGCTTTAGCACGTGCGGTTGAAAAAAAAACTAAATTAGTTTTTCTTGATAATCCCAACAACCCAACTGGTGGTTATAACAATCGTGCAGAGCTTGAGGCATTTTTTAACGATATTCCTGATGATGTTGTAGTTGTTTTAGATGAAGCATATTTTGAATATGCTACTGCAAAAGATTATCCCAGCGGCTTTGATTATTTAAACAAACGTCAACGTCTGTTAGTGATGCGTACATTTTCTAAATGTTATGGCTTAGCTGGGATGCGGGTTGGATATGCAGTGGGTAATTTTGAATTGATAGAATATATTAATCGAGGTCGTCAGCCATTCAATGTAAATAGCGTAGCACAAGCGGCGGCGATCGCTGCAATAGAAGATCACGAACATGTTGAAAAATCGGTACAACAAAATCACCAAGAGATGGTGAGAATGCTACCGTTGCTGCGTTCAATGGGATTAAAAGTATATGATAGCCAAGCAAATTTTTTACTAGTTGATTTTCATCGTGATGGTGAGCAGTTATTTACTCAGATGTTGCATGAAGGAATAATCGTGCGGCCAATGGGGCCTTATGGTTTGCCTACATCATTGCGAATAACTATCGGCACACGGTCACAAAATGATCGCATGATAGCGGTACTCACTCGTATTTTAGAAAAGTAACATGGAACTTAGAATTGAAGGCGGCAAGCCGCTGATTGGTAATTTTGAAGTACCACCAGATAAGTCGATTACGCATCGAGCACTAATGTTAGCATCTTTGTGCGAAGGTCAAAGTGTAATCGAGGCTAAAGGTATTGGTGAAGATAATCAATCTACTAAAAAAGTCCTCACCGATCTCGGTGTTGCAATACAAGAGGATAATGGCAGTATCATTGTCACTAGCCAGGGTGCAAAGCATTTTATTACACCCAATCAGCCATTAGATTGCGGTAATAGCGGCACCACCATGCGTCTATTGTCAGGCATATTAGCCGGTGCTGGCATAAATGCTGAACTATGTGGTGATGCCTCCTTATCAGGGCGTCCTATGGGCCGGGTATGTGAGCCGTTACGTAAACTTGGGGCGAATATTCGTGGTACCATCACTAATGGTCGTGAACTACCACCCTTGCGTATTGATGCAACAAAAGCTTTTAAAGGTGGTGCAATAGAGGTCAACGTCGCTAGTGCCCAAGTAAAAAGCGCTATTATTTTAGCTGGGGTAACTTCAGGTCGTAGCGTTTCAGTGCGACAGCCTGCAGTGTCGCGAAATCATACTGAAACCATGCTTAAGGCTTTAGGGGCGCCCATTAGAAGCTATCAGGAAACATTAGGTTCAGTAGTTGTAGAATTAGGTGATGGTACCAAACTGTTGCCTACGCATTTTAAAATTCCAGGTGATTTTTCGTCAGCAGCATTTTTTCTTGCGGCTGGAGTATTAGTTGCTGATAGCCGCATCACTATTACTAATGTTGGTATGAATGTAACTCGTAATGCATTTCTTGATGTCATGCTTGGCGTTGGTGCACGTATTGATGTTGCTGATTTAAATGAACACAATGGAGAATCGGTAGCCACCTTAAGAGTACAGCCAAGCTTTTTATGCACTCCCAATAGTGAATCAGAATCATATATTGTCGGTGGTGGCAAAATACCACTGTTAATTGATGAGTTGGTAATTCTTGCAGCCTTGGCGTCGCAAGTACGTGGTACAACTAAAGTGCAAGATGCTCATGAATTACGGGTTAAAGAATCTGATAGAATTAGCGAGACCTTACGTTTGCTATCGTCTTTTGGTGTGCAAGCAATAGAACAACCAGATGGTTTTATTATAAAAGGCCCACAGCAATTAAAAGCTGCTCGAGTTGATGTAAGTTCAGATCATCGCATTGCTTTAACTGCAGCAGTACTAGCTTTAGCTGCCCCAGGTGAAAGTATACTCAGCGGTTTTGAAGTTGCTGCCGTATCTTATCCCGGCTTTATTGATGTATTGCAAAAGCTTGGGGCAAAAGTGCGTGTAGCATAATTTACACTTTTCGTATGATAATTATGATCTGGTAGGATGGAGAAACCATGCCAGGCAAATACGGTTTGTCAATGGTTGTAGTTGTTCTGGGTGTGAACTTCGGTTGTGTTACAACGTCGATTACGACGAACAAGCCCCAAGAGAAAGTTTCATCTCCCGTGGTCACCGATTGTGACGGGATGACCGTGACCCAACTCGAGGAATGCATACACGATTGCGTTCGATCACAGTATGACCATCCCGAAGAGACTCCCTACGATTGTCGGCTAATGTGTTGTACCGGCGAGATGAGGTAGGAATAGAATTGCTTCGCTTTAGTAGACAAGTTTGTCATGCTGCAACTGGTTATTACGGCTTCGGTGCAGTCAGTAACTTATAAATACTATCAACCTGTTTTGCTGTACGAGCTTGCAACAATAAGTCGCGTTTTCGTTCAGGGATGATAGGGGGCTGTTTGCGTTTTTTACGTCGGTATTTCTTTTCTAATTCTTTTTCTGCACGAACAGTATCTTTTTGTAGCTTGGCATATAGTTGCGCTAAGCCAGTTACACGTTCGAAAATCGTACGATCACGGGTAATCGTATCATCAATATACGCTCTTCTTTTTTTAAATTCTGCAAGTGAAGTTTTTGCCGTGTACTGAGGTTGTTCTTTGGGTGATGTAAGTGGAATGATAGTCGCAGTATTAGTTACTTCAGCGAGCTTCTCTTGTGCTTGTTTTAAACTAGCTGAGGCAGCATTTAATTCTGCTTTGACTTTTTCAGTTGCAAGAGTCTGTGGGTTAGCTAACTCTGAAGTTAACATTGAATAAGCAATAAAGCCGACAAAAGCTATGCCACTAAGCACTAATAGCACATCGAAAGCGCCATTCATCGCTAAGCGATCGCGCCAAGCGTGCCAAACCCGCAATAGAGTAATAAAAGCAAAAAAAGAAAAAATAAATGGCAGATAGGCAGCAAATTTAAAAGGCATTAAACTCAATAAACTTCCGAACAAATAAGCAAAAGCAAGTACTGTTATTGCTGCACTATGAGCTATAAAAACATTTGAACGTAGCCGTGCGTCGCTAGCGCCGCCAAATATTCGTATGATTAATCCGATAAATGGATGCCAAATAACTGCAATAAGCAAAGCGGTGATACCGCCAATAAGTATGGCAAGAGTTAGTGCACCAACAATATTAATAAGTATAGCGCCGGTGAAATGGTTGGCCGCAAAAGAACCAAGAGTGTAACTAGCTGATATTGCCATGGTTGGTGGCAATGCCCAAATGATTAATTCTGTGGGGCTTAATGCACTAACAGGCGGATCGACTACTCCAGCTTTTAAGGTTGAAAAAGGGCGAAATATTAAGGCCATACTTATACTAAAATACCTACTAATTGCTGTTATTAGTGTTTCAAAAAGAGATGGACCAGAGTCATAGTCGTGTCTATTTTCAGTTTGTGATGGTCGTGAGTTTGTCTCTGGTTGTCGTGCTTTTGGCGGAACAATTCTGGTGTCTTGATTATCTGAACTCATAAATTAAGTCCTTGTACACCGTTAGTTTTTTTACACCGCGTTTAAGCTTTTAGGGATGCCCCTAAATTGATTATGGCCGATCTTAGAAATAATAGCACTGTATTGACAAAAGTACTTAAAATGCGCGTAGGGACACCCCCAAATAGCTTTCTTAAAATAGCTTGACGCCCACAACTGATAATGCAAACAGCGTTAGGTAATGGATGAATCAAGTAAAAGTGTAATTATTGCTATCGATGGTCCGGCTGGGGCAGGTAAAAGTACGGTTGCCAAAGCCGTGGCTACCCAGTTGGGATATCGGCTTGTAGATACTGGGGCAATTTATCGCGCTGTGGCATTATCAGCCACTAGACAAGGCATAGCTTTTAAAGATGAAAGTGGCCTTGCGCGCATTGTTAGCAATTTGAATATAACTTTTCATATGACCCAAAGCGTCAATCACGTAATTCTTGATGGTGAAGATATTAGTGAATTAATTCGGACTGCTGAGATTTCTCAAGGTGCATCAATTGTATCAGCACACCCTAAAGTACGCACCGGATTGCTTGAACTTCAGCGTCGTTTGGCAGGTGAGGGTGGTGCCGTACTAGAGGGTCGTGATATTGGCACGGTGGTTTGTCCAAATGCACAAGTGAAGATTTTTTTAGATGCTAGTGCCGATGAGCGAGCCCGTCGACGTCAACAAGATCTTAAACAGGCAGGTGTAACAGTAAGCAAAGATAAGGTTTTGGCTGAAATAAAAGAACGTGATGATCGTGATACAAAGCGTGCTACAGCACCATTAATTGCTGCTAAAGATGCTATTGTACTTGATTCCACGAAATTATCTATTGCTGAGGTTGTGCAACAAATTGTTCTAAAAGTAAAATCTGCGCTACCATAAACAATATTTGTTAATGGTACGTTTATAGGCATATATTTATGAATTTGCTTAAATTTGCAGTGATAATGCTAGAACTGTTGCTTGAGGCCTTCTAGGTGAGCATGATACAACGAGTTTAAGTAAGACACATGGAAGATCCAAAAGATACAGCTCGAAATGAACGCCCTGAAGAACTTCTCGCCGCACGACGAGAATTTTTGCAAATTTTCAAACGTGGGGCGGAATTTACCGAAGAATTGCTTAAAGAAAATGAAAGATTACGTTTTCGTGTTGCTGAATTAGAATTACGTCTAAATCCACCTAGTCGTGATGACGATCTTGTGCGTGAACTACTTGAAAAGGTGCAGCGTCTTGAAAGCGAAAGGCAAGAGGCCTTGTTACGCTTTCAAGAAGTTGAGGCTGAAAATAAAGATTTTGCCAGTCGTTATGTCGAAATTGAAAACGAAAATAACAATCTTTTAAATATTTATGTTGCAAGTTATCAATTACATTCAACTCTTGATTTTCAAGAGGTTGTGCAAATTATTGTTGAAATTGTATTAAATTTCGTTGGTGCCGAAAAATTCTGTATTGGCCTAATTGACGAAAAAACCAATGAATTGCGTTCATTAGTCGCCGAAGGTATTCAACGGGAGCAGTTTAATGCTTTATCGACTTCAGAAGGAATTGTTGGCAAAGTAGTTACAAGCGGTGAACCTCATTTTGTGAGCGATGTGGAGAGTGATTTAGAAAAAATTGACATTGGTAATCCGAAGGTTTGTATACCTTTAAAGATCAAAGATCGCGTACTGGGTGTTATTTTAATTTACGCTTTTTTATCGCAGAAAAAGCGCTTAGCGCATGTTGACTACGAGTTATTTACCCTACTCGCAGGGCATGCAGCTACCGCAATTTTTTCTGCAAAGCTTTACACAGAATCAAAACGTAAGTTAAACACAATCCAGGGCCTCATTGACCTCGTTACCTCGTAAAGGGTGGATACGCGGTATGGCTGATATTCAGGCGTTAGTGGTTGAAGATTCTCCAACGATGCGGCAGCTAATTGTCTTTGCGCTGCGTCGTTTACCTACACTCAAAGTGACCGAAGCCGATGACGGCATGGATGCACTTAAAAAGCTAAAAGCAAACAAGTTCGACATCCTTATTACTGATATTAATATGCCAATGATGGATGGACTGAAGCTTGTATCTATTGTGCGCTCTGATGATGTTCACAGAGATATTCCGATTATTATTATTACTACAGAGGGCGCAGCCGAAGATCGACAGCGAGCATTAGCCTTAGGTGCTAACGCCTACATCACTAAACCCATTCAAGCGCCGCAAGTAATTAATGCTGTTAAAGAATTATTAAAAATTTAAAATTAAGATTTTCTCCAAATTACCGCGTATTTTAACTGTTTTTAGGGACACCCCCTAGATAACCATTAAAAAAATGCATTTTATTGGTTCGAAGTTTTCGACGTCGGCTTACATGTAGGCTAAACTGCTAAACGAAATATAAAGCTAGTCGTTGACCCCACAGCCAGTGCTTAGGTAGGCTATTATCAAGTACTGTCAGTTGACGTCGGAGGCGACCATATATGAATACCGCGATGGAATTGGCGCAAACCGAATTATTCGCTGATCTAAATTCTGATCAAATAGCAAGTTTTGCAGCCATTGCTTGCGAGAATAAGTTTGAATCAGGTCAAGTTGTTTATAATTCTGATGCAGCAGGCGATGCCTTATATGTAATCATTGAAGGCACTTTTGTCGTTCGTGTAATTGATGAAAACGGTGATGAAGTAGACGTTACTGTATTAAAAAAAGGTTCGTATTTTGGTGAAATGGAAGTGATTGGCGGTATGAATCGTACGGCTGCCATTGTGGCCGACAGCCCAGGTCGATGTTACCGCTTTGAAGCAGCTTCGCTACTTGCGTTGCTAAAACGCGACAATGCACTTGCAGCCCATTTTTATAGAAAAGTTGCTCGTGAGCTAGTGCGAAGGTTACGTAATACAACGCGAGACATGGGATACTTTAAAGTGCGTGCCAACCAATAGCCACGTGAAGGAGTGCAAAACCATGAACCAAGCGGCGCGTGCCGCATTTGTAGTGGCTCTAATAATGGCAAGTGGGCTTGCGCACGCTGCTCCATTTGAGCCACCGGCTGAAGATGATTCTGTAAAAGTCAAGTATCAACCGTATGTTATTCAGAATCGTAAGTATGAACTTAATCACGAATTTTTGTTTTCATCAGGTGTTTTGCCTGTTGATCCATATTACAAAAGTGTAATTGGTACATTTGGTTATACAGTTCATTTTAATGACCACTGGGCCTGGGAAATCGGTCAATTCAGCTACGCTTACAATATTCAAACATCTTTAATGCGAAAGTTAAAACGCACTGCTGAAGCATCGGGCGCTGATACACCTAACTTACCTGCTATACAATGGATTGCCGCATCGCATTTAGTTTTAAAACCGCTTTATGGCAAAGAAGCGATGTTTAATACAAAAGTAGTTCATCTTGAAGCATTTTTACAGCTTGGCCCTAATGTTTTAAATTTAACCAATACGAGCTCTAAACTTAGTTTTGGTGCTGATTTTGGCGGCGGTTTGCGTATGTGGTTATCGCGAACGTGGTCGTTGCGTTTTGATCTTAGCGAATTAGTGTATCTTCATGATGTTACTGGCAAAAGGCGAATTCGCCAAGCCATACAGCTTCGTCTCGGTATGGCAGCTACACTCGGAGGCGAAGAATGAAGCGGCCAATACTGTGGGGATTAGTAATTTTATTTCTCAGTATCAGTCGTAATGCGGCGGCTTATGATATTGAGAGTTTTAATAGAGGACCTCGTGTATTTGCGATTCAACCTAGACCATTTCATCTAGGCCATGAGTTTCAACTTGGCTTAGGCGTTTTGCCATTAAATGCCTTCTATGTTGGTATGGTACCAACAGCTAGCTACACTTATCATTTTAGTGATTTTTGGGGATGGGAAATTGCTAGTGCAGGATATTCACTTAATAAAGATACCTCGCTAGAGACTGATCTGTATAAGGATTACAGTGTCAGACCGGTAAATCATGGTGGTGATCGCATCCATTTTATTGCCACAAGCAGCCTAGTAGTGAAGCCTCTTTTTGGTAAACTCGCAATTTTTAATAGAGATATTGTCACTAGTGAAACGTTTTTTGCCTTTGGGATTGGCGGAGTTTTATTGGGCAAATATCCTCGCCCAGTTGCCAACGTGGGTTTAGGTCTGCGGTTTTGGTCAACCAAAACAATATCGTGGCGTCTCGATTTACGTGATTACCTAATATTTAATCAGCTTCCTCCGGAGAATGCATTTTTTATATCAATTTCAGCGGCGCTAAATTTCTTAAGTAGCCCGATTAAACCGGCGGCGGAGGTGCAGCCATGATTGGGCGCCTAATTGTAATTCTGTCATTAATTTGTGCTCCTTTCTCAGTTTTTGCTCAAGAAGCTGAGAAAGAAGAGGTCAAGGCACAAGAGCAAGACGAAGCTAAAGAAGTCGAAGAGGTTTCAGAAGAAATGGTAGCTGAAGAAGCCGAACCAAATTTAGAAACTACGGTTTTTGATGATGGTTTAGCAGCTTTTCATGAACAAGATTGGGTAGAAGCAGCTTCGTTATTTTATGGTTATCTAAAATTTGGTGGCGCTAATGCAGAGAATCGCGAATGGGCGCAATTCTTCTTGGCTGAAAGTTTAGCTGGGCTTGGCCTCTGGCATGGCGCCATTCACTATTATTCAATTGTGGCAAAAACACGTTCGCGGCCAGAAATATTGCCGCAGGCCATCGCGCGTATTGAGGCTATTCAAAATGAACGTCCAGTAGATGAACGTTTAGTTTATCAAGAAGTCATTTATGACTCTGAATTTGGGACAATACCACAGCATCTCAATGATTTTATAAATTACATGCAAGGTTTAATTGACTATCGTAATGGCTATATACGCTGGGGTGAAAATCATTTTAAAAATATATCAGATAAAAGTGTTTATGCGATACGAGCGCAATACGTTCGAGCTGTCTACGCCCTTACTAAAAAACAAGACGATAAAGCAATTGTACTGTTTGATATGATTATTGAAAGTCCGATTGAAGATGCTGATATGAAAAATAAGGCTCATTTGGCATTAGCGCGTTTATTGTTTGATATGCATCGCTATGCCGACGCATTAAAAGAATATGACAAAGTACAACAAACTGAACTTTCTTTTGAGCAAGCTCAATTACTTTTAGAAAAAGCCTGGGCGGCATATTACATTAAAGAGCCACGCCGCGCTTTAGGCTATTTACATGCTCTTGGTGCTCCAAGTTATAAACAGTATTTCTTACCTGACATTTATTTAATTCGTGCGTTGATTCTAAAAGAGCTATGCCATTACATACCGGCAAAACGTGCTTTGCGGTCTTTTCGGTTTCATTTTGGTGATGGCATAGAACAGCTTGAACGCCGGGTTCCATTAGCGCAGGCAAAAGTTATTTTTGACGGAGCAACCCAGCAAGGTCCTATCTCTCGGCGAACAGCGTTCATTCAAAATTTAGAGAAAGAGCGTGAAAAAATTGAAGACTATGAATCAACTTGGGAACCAGTAGAACTCGATAAAGAATTAAAAACGCTTTATGATTTAACCCTAAAAGAGCAGGGACGATTATGGCGTCGAGAGTTTACCGGTCATGCCGATGTTATTGCTCGCGAGTTGCTTGATGCGGCAGAGCAAATAGAACTTTTAGATTACGAAGTTGGTCTTGATATTTTCAAGCGACTAAAAGCCGATACTGCTCGTACCACGATGGAAGAACAATTAGTAGTTCCATATGACTCAGCCAATGTTTACTACGAATTCGATACTGAATATTGGAATGATGAACTACATTCATATGAGGTTTTTGTCACCAATCGATGTTTTGAAGAAGTGGAGGGTCAGCAATGAAACAGTGCAAGACCCTATTTAGCGGTGTCGTGTCTCTCTTTTTAGGCTTAACGTTTATTAATAACCAACAAGCTTACGCTGTCGTAATTGGTGATGTTGACGCTGCCCAAGCTAAAGCTGAGCTTATCGCTAAACTATCAGCCAATATTAATAAGGTTGATCACGCAATTACCGTCACTAAAGAACTAATTAAAAACAATCCAGATGCAAATTATTTGCCTGAGTTATATTTTCGCCTTGCTGAACTTTTTGTCGAGCGTTCACGCTATGTATATGCGCGCATTATGGAACAACAAGCAGAGGGCGCCGCTAATCTTACTGGCGATAAAGCCATCGAAGTACAAATCAGTAAGCGTTTAGCTATCGAAACATACACTAAGATAGTAACAGAGTACCCCGATTATCCCAAAAATGACCAGGTTCTATTTTTTAGAGCACATGAATACCGTGAACTTGGCGAATGGGAAAAGATGCTTAAAGAGCTTAATGATCTTAAAGAAAAATATCCCAAAAGCGATTGGGCAATAGAAGCAAGGTTAATTTTAGCCGACTATTATTTTGATAAAAACGATCTGCCCCAAGCAGAAAAATATTATAGCGAGATAGTCGGACTGCCAGAGAGTCATTTGCACGACATGGCCCGCTATAAACTTGGATGGATCCGTATCAACCAAGAAAAGTATAAAGAGGCGTTAAAACTTTTCGAACTAGCTGTTTCAAGCAAACCGAAAAAGAAAAAAGGTGCAGTGGGTGATGCACATAAACTTGATGTCAAACGTGAAGCTTTGCTGGCGATGGCTTGGCCGTACTCTGAGGTTCGTAAAGCACCACAAGCTCTTAAATATTTTCGTGGTTTAGCATCATCAAAAACACTTTATGTAGAAGGCATTAGGCGACTTGCAAATCGCTATTTTGCAAAGACTGAATACCTTAATGCGGTTATTCTTTATCGTGAAATTGTAACGCTGGTAAATGACCCTGAGCTAAATATGGAGTATGTGCAACGTATTGATGAGGCAATACGTAATTTACCGCGTCGTGATAGTCGCAAGTATGACCATGCAGCTGCAGATGTTAAGGCTATCATTGAAACCGTAGCCGCGGTGCAAAATCATTGGAAATTTGCTGATGAAGAAAAGGGACAAATTTTAAAAGACTTCGAATTACGTGCACGCGATTTAGCAACAAGATTGCATGTTGAGTCACAACGGCGCCAAGATATTAAGAGTTCGGAAAAAGCAGCATTGGCGTATAGACGCTACTTATCTTTATATGGTGATTCAAAAGAAAATCGTACTATTCGACTCAATCGTGCTGAAGCACTTTTTCAGGCACGTGAATTTGTCGATTCAGGAGAACAATACGAAGATGTTGCAAAAAACATGCAAGATGGACCAGAACGTCGTGACTTGCTTTATAGCGCGATTGTTTCATTTCATAATGCTCTTGAAGATGATGCGATTGCGCGTGGACCTGCCGCGAGTTCAGCAGCGCTTGCTGGTACTTCATTAAAGTCATCATCAACAAGTAGCGAAAACGTCGATAAAAAGAATAGAAAGCAGCTTGACTCGTGGCAGATATTGCGGGCTCGTCAAGGAATGAAACAGATCGGCGCTTACTTTGTACGCGCCTGGCCCAAAGATGCAAAAACACCAAATGTGAAGTTTAATGTTGCCAAGATGCATTATTTGCAGGGCGGTTATGAAAAAGCTGCTGAACTCTTTAAAACATTTGTTGATGAATATCCTGAACACAAAGATGTTGTCATTGCAGCTAACCTTGCGCTTGATAGTATAAATCGACTTGAAAAATATACTGAGTTAGCGGTGCTGGCGAAACACTTTGTCGATAATCCACGAATTAGAGATACCAAATTTAAAAATGAAGCGATGCAGCTTGCTGAAGCAGCAAAGCGCCGCAATGTTGAAGTCACAGTACTTAATGCAAGCGAAAGTGATTTCTCTGAACAAATGTTGGCACAATGGGAGAAACATAAAGGTGCAAAAGAAGGTGAAGACTTTTTATATGCTGGCTTCATGAAATTTATGAGTGAAGGTAATGTCGCTGGTGTATTTGACTTTGGTGGTCGTCTTCTTGGCGCTTATCCGAAATCTACTCGTGCTCCCGCAGTATTAAATGCAATGGGTGCTTTTGCATTGCGGGCGGCAGATTTTGAGCGAGCTGCCGTTTTATATGAAGAAATGTATCGACGCTTTCCTACTAATAAAAATGCAAGATCAGCACTTAATTCTGCAGCCGGTATTCGGATGCGCTTGGGTGACATTGATAAAGCAGCACCACATTTTCTCTTATTACGTCGGCGTGGCACTTTAGCTGAACGTCGTGAAGCGTCTTCGCAGTTATTATCAATATACCGCGTTTCACAATCATGGGCAGAATTAGCAACATCTGCCAAAGAAGTTCTTAATGATGATCGAAATTGGATAGTTGGGGCTGCTAACCTTGGTATTGCTTATGCTGAGCAAGGCAAAGACAACGAAGCCATCCGAGAATTGACTCAAGTTGCTAAGATGCGAGCTAGTACGGATGATGAAAAAGACATACAGGCAAACGCAGTTTATATTTTAGCACGTGTATTGCTGCGGCAATTTGATGCCTTGCAGTTTCGTGATGCTGCTTCTGCCGAAGCAATTTTGCAGCAAAAAATACAACTGCTAAATGCTGCTGAACAATTATATGTTCAAGCAGTTAATTTCGGTCGCGGAGAATGGGCTATCGCATCGTTGCAAGAATTGGCGCGTTTATATCATGGGTTTGGTTTAACCATTGCTAAATTGCCATTACCTGGAGGCCTTTCTGCTCAAGATAAAAAGACATATCAGGATCAAATCAACCAACAAGCCCAATCATATGAAGCAAAAGCTAAGGAGGTTATTAAAGCCTGCGCAGATAAAGCCGAGCAGCTAAAAGTTTTTACACCGCACGCTTCGGCTTGTATGGCGCACAGTTTTGATACAGTTGTTACCGATGCGAAGCGACATAGAGCTAGTAGTTATGGTGATGAAGCCTATCAAGGTGAATTAAACAAACTTCGACAGAAATTAGTAAAAACGCCAGAGAGTGTTGATGTGCTTAAACAGCTAGGTCGTATGGCTATACAAGTGGGTGATTATCATTTAGCAAGGCTTACTCTTGATAAAGCAATTGAGTTGGCTCCTCGTGATGCTGTAGCTCTCAATCTTTGGGGAGTCGCCGCCTGGAGTCTTGGTGAGCCACAAGACGCTTTTGCCAATTTTACGGTGGCTATGCGTGAACGTTCAACCGCGGCAGCAGCTAATCTTGCAGCCTTATGTCATGCCTATGGATTTGACCGTATGTCTAAACGCTATCTAAGTGCAGCCGGAAATCTTGCCACTGCAAATTTAAAAGCACCAGATTACCATCCTGGAGTCGCTCGTATGCTTCAGGAAGGGGGTGGAACATAATGAGAGTTACGATTTTAGCAACTGTTTTACTTTTAGGGGGTTGTGGTGGTTTGAGCTATCAAGTCGACCGTGATCTCTTACTTGAAGTTTCGGTTGAGAACAAACTCTTGCTATTTGAAGCTGAGAACGAAGTAAGTATTGCTATTGATGAGTTAGAACAAATCTCTCGACAAATACAAAAAGTTAAACAACAAATAAGTTCCGTTAACTCCCAACGCAATGCTGCTGAAGCTGATTATGAACGCGCTGATAGTAAAGAAGATGAAAAGGCTATGCAAATTGCGAAAACTTCGGCTGATATTTTAGAGTTGAAAAAAGACTTTCTTGAGGCTCGTGTTTCTCTGTTTGAAGAAAAACTCAAAGCCCAGGATGGTTTAGTACGAGTTGCCTTTGCCAAGTATGAATTGGCTAAAGCAAAATTAGTAAAAAAGAACAACGTACGTGGCGCAGATAAGATAGACCTAGCTGATTATGAAGCCCAGGTTGATGAAGTGGTCGCAGTTGCACGCGAAGAACAGCAGGCCATTAATGAGACTGAAAAAGAAGTTGAGACGCTACGTAAGCAATGGCTAGATTCTCGCAATCAACTTGAACAAACAAGTGGCGGTGGTGCCGCTAGTCCTTGGGCAGATGATGCTATGGCTTGGGGTGAACCGTGATCGTAATTTTATTATTAGTTGCCCTGCAGCCTTGGGGAGCTGCAAAGGAAGCAATAGATCCAACTGCTGGTAGCACAATTGGTGAAAATATTGATGATCCCGACAAAACTATTGTTAAATTTGAGGGTCTCGCTGCGGCAAATAAAGATGATCCGACAGTATTTTTTACCTTAGGATTATCATATGCGAAGAAAGACAAATTAGATAAAGCGATATCAGCTTTTAAATATGTTACAGAATTATCGCCAACTGATGACGATGGTTTTCACTACTTAGGTCTTTGCTATCGACGCGCAAAACGTTTTGATGATGCCATTGAAGCATTAGGGCATGCTGTTGAATTAAATAACCAAAGTCCAGAGATTTTTTTCGACCTGGGCCTCGCCAATTTAGACAAAAAATCATACTCTAACGCGATTGAGGCTTTTGGTAATGCGGTACGATTGCGTCCAGCATTTGCTGCAGCCCACTACAATCTTGGTGTTGCATACGAAAAAAAAGATAATCTCGATGAAGCCATTACTGAGTATAAAGCAACGTTACGATTAGATCCTGAATATACACCGGCTTTAGTAAACTTAGGTAAATCATATGCTGATCGTGGTTTTACTGAGCAGGCGGTTAAAATGCTTAATAAAGCGCTACAGCTAAGTCCCAACGATGCCATGGCTCATTATAATTTGGGCGTCATCCATCAGCGGCGTGGTGAATTAAATGATGCGATTGCAGCATATGCAAAAGTAGTTCGAATTGATCCTACCTATGCTGAAGCCTACAATAACACTGGCGTTATTTATGACAAGCTAGGTAAGGGTCCAGAATCAATTACAGAGTTTAATAAAGCACTAAAGCAGCGCAAAAATTTTGTTGATGCAATTTATAATCTTGGTTTAGCCCAATATAAATCAGGGCAAGTTGATGCAGCTCGCAAAACACTCGAAGGTTTAGTTTATGATAAACCTGATCATCGAGACGCACAGATTGCTCTTGGTGAAATTTATTATCAACGTGGCAATATGAAAGCAGCATTGGCAGCATATAGTGTAGCTTTAAAAGACCGTCCAGCCGATGCTGAAACTCATAGAAAGCTTGGCCAAGCTTTCATGAAAGCTCGTAAATTTACGCAAGCTGCTGAAGCTTTTGACAAATATGCCAGCTTACTTCCTAAAAATGCTGAGGCGCAGATTTTATTAGGATCAGCACAAGCGGCGCGTAAAGACTGGAAAAGTGCAATAGCGGCTTTTGAAAAAGCTCGTGAGGTTGATCCTTACAATACTGAAGCTCGAGTTAAATTAGCCCAAGCGTTAATGTCATATGGTTTTAGTTCTCGTGCTTATGATGAATTACAAGGAGCCCTTGAAGATCATCCTAATTTTGGTCCAGCATGGATGGTGAAGGGGCAGCTTGAGTTACGACGAGGTAAGTATGATGATGCTGAAAAATATTTTAAAAAGGCTTTAGCATTCAACGCACAGTTGAGTGAAGCTTATGTCGGTTTAGGACAAATTCATTTCGCTCGTGGTGAACATAGCCAAGAAATAATTGCCTATCGAAACGCAATTGCTGCAGATCCTCGTGATGCTCGAGCTCATGTAGAGTTGGGTCGTGCGTTATATGCCAGAGGAAACAATAATGATGCGATTGCTAGTTATCGCCAATCTTTAAAGATAAGCCCAGATTTCGCTGAAGCTAATTATTATCTCGCATTTGCTTTATATAAAGACGGTAAGGTTGAAGAAGCAATAGCATCGTTGAAAGCAGCGACTAAGGCAGATCCAAAATACGCTGAAGCTCATTTCAATTTAGGAAAAATACTTGAGCGCAAAGGTTTAATTGCCGAAGCAATAAAATCATATCGCGCAGCTGTTGCTGCAAAAAACGATTATAATGATGCGATTTTAGCTCTTGAACGTTTAAGTCCAGGTGAATCATATAAAAAGCGTAAAGCTCCTCCACCGCCAGAGCCATAATACGCCATATCTATATTCGCATCAGCATATCTAAATAATTGACGTTATTGATTGGCATCGAATTTCACCATAATTTCAAGCTATTATCAATAAGAAGTATGAATTTCTTTCGTTATAATTTTAATTCTGTACGCGACGATGTGCTTAGCAAAGTACCTCTTACCGCTTCACAAATTGGCGTGTTTTTTACTGCTAGCGTTAAAAAATTACAACATGAGTTTGGGGTGAGTAACTAATCAATTTTTATTTTGTAATTATTTTATGCAGCTCTTCAGTTGAACGTGCCATTGCTAAACCATTAAGCTCAACAGGAGCGCCAACTTGAAGTAAAAAAGAGCCGAACAGTTTGTTATTTTTATCAGCCCCAATCGCAATACGATAAAGTCCTCGACTAATGCTCTTTAGCGGGTCATCATTAATAGATGCTACTCGCATCAAACAATTACCATATATTCCATTGGGCAAGTCAGGCATTTCTTTAGAATCATCATTTTCAGCTAATTTTACCCATTGACTACACTGTTGATTATTTACCACCTCAGGCATAGCTATGGTAGGGCAGCGTTCAATACGCATCCAGGCATCGAAAAAGCTTTTAGGGTCTTGATAATAATTTTGTTCAAAATTATCGTCCCCTGCATCGCGAGGTGATGGTTCAATAGATTTGGGCACTGGGGAGATAAGTCTTAGCCCTAATTCAGGCAAAGCTTGGGGCAACCAGAGGTATACGTAGAAAGCTCTAGCTTCTGTAAGTGTTGTTTTTGGGTCAAGTTGATTTTGTGAATTATCATTAGTTGGTTTAGCAAAGCCAAAATACCCATAGATATCTGCGTAGGGCAGGCGTATCTCACCAAATGGCGAAGTTTCACGTCCTAAATCGGCCTGAAATGTGTCAAGATTGCGACTACAGTTTGAGAGAATTAGTAATAGGATAATTTTAATTATTTTTTTCATGTGAGGTTAATATTACTTTTTTAGTAGGCTGTTTAACAATTTATTTTATAAAAATAGGACATTTTCTTGAATATACGCTTATCTGGCTTGTTCCCTTGAAAAACGATAAAAGTCTTTCTATAACAATATGTTAAATTCGTCTGGCCCCGGTTGTTGCCCTGTTGCCCCGGTTGTCGCTGGTTTTACCTATAACGCATCACTTTTCATTTAGTTCGTGTGGCCTGCAAGCAATCGCAGGAAATAATTCTATTAACCGTTGGTCAAAAGTTGCAAGCTTACATCCTTCACGTACTGCAAGTTCTATAAAAAGCGTATCATAAGCAGGATGTTTATAAGTGACTGCACGAGCTAAAGCCCCTTGCCAAATAGCTGCTGGAGCAATACTACAAATACCTAATGAGTTAGCTAACCGCAAACACTCAATACCCTCTGCTGCATCAAACACTCCATGCATTACGGATAACCACAGAACGTTAGTAAGTTCTGCCTGCCATGAACTCGGTGCTAATAAATCTGTAGTAGTATGAAAAAAAACAGAACATTCATTGCAATAAGGTTTAGTCCCTAAAATGTAGTAAGCAATTACATTGGTATCAACGACAACTTTCACGGACGACTCTCACGCAGCCATGCATTTACTTCTGCAACCGAAGGAGTTCGCGATTGCCTTTGCCAAGAGGCTTCAATTAATTCACATGCGGATAAGTGATCAACTACAACTTCTGCAAGTAGACGACGCACCATATCTTCGAGCGAACGACCATTTCTCTGTGCGAGTTTTTTAAGCTCGGCAAGTATGTCATCGCTTAAATTTCTGACTGTTAATGTAGCCATGCATTCATTATGCATTCATTATGCATTCAATACAATCATTTTATTTAAAATAATAATTTAGCCGGACTCAAGATTTATTGATATTTTCAAGCAAATGAAAAAAGACCTGATTTTTCGTTTCCCCCAAACAATGGTGCCAAACAATGGTGCCAGACACCAAACAATGGGACACCAAACAATGGTGCCAGACACCAAAAATATGCAATAATATCAGCAAGTTATACAAAAAGAGAGGTAACTTCTCCAAAAGCCTGGCGCACACGTGACAGGATTGTCATTTAAGAGCGTAGCGAAGAATCTTTCTTTAATGTTTATTATAAGATCCCTCTCTTCGTTCGGGATAATAACCCTAGTTTCGTCCAGACTTTTGGAGAAGTTACGAAAGAGAGTAATGGCAAGTAGCGTTTTAATAAACTAGAGTATGGCGATGAAGGGCTTACCTTTAAAAGTAATTTTATAATTTATTATCACTATACTCGGATTTTTCTTCATTATCAGCATATACTTTTTTCACCGCAAAAATAGTGTACATGCATGGCACAACAAATAAGGTTAAAAATGTTGAAGTTACCATACCGCCAATAACCGCCTTGGCCATACCTTGCCAACCAGCTGAACCTTCACCAATACCCAGAGCTAATGGAAACATAGCCATTGATGTTGTAATGGCGGTCATTAGCACAGGGCGCATGCGTAGTTGTGCCGCCTGCCAGATGGCTTCTTTTTTATCAGGAGAACTAACGCGTAGCTGATTAGCTGCATCTACCATAACAATACCGTTATTCACGACAATACCAATAAGAATAATACCGCCAATCATAGAGGAAACATCAAGAGGAGTACGCGTAAGCACAAAAAACGGAATAACACCAACCGCAGCCAGAGGTACAGTGATTATAATGATAAATGGCTCGCGCAGTGATTCAAACTGTGCGGCCATGACCATATATACTAAAAATACAGCAATTAATAAAGCCAAGCCCAGATATTTAAATGATTCAAGAAAGTCTTCAGCAGTGCCGCCTACATGAAAGCTAAATTCGTCAGGCCATGAGTAAGAAGCTAACATTTTATCGATTTTGTTAATGGTTGCGCCTAAATCTTTACTCGCGTTTTTACCATTAGCATCAGTATAATCTTTGTTGAGATAACAGTTAAGTTTGGTGATGCGTCTTTGGTCAAGGCGGGTAATATCAACCGGGCCCAGACCTAACGAAACATCGGCAATGTTAGCTAGCGGCGCTACACCTCCAGCAGGGGTAGACACGGGCATGCGTTTAATCTCGTTAACGTCAAGGCGATACTTTCGATCATAGCGAACAACAATATCATATTCTTCACCGTTTTCTGAGAAACGGCCAGCAGTGCGTCCCATAAAATAAGTGGATAAGGCATTACCTGCTGCTGCGGTAGAAAGACCAATTTGGGCCATTTTGGCTCGTTTAAATCGTAGACGTACTTCTGGTTTTTGATCATCCATTGAAAAAGTCACATTGCCCATTTCTGGCCATTTATTTAAACGGTCGCGTAAATCGAGACCGAGGCTACGTGATATTTTAAGGTCATGACCGCGAATTTGGATCTCAATGTCTCCTTGGCCTCCCATCATGTTGAATGGTTGCGCTACGGTTGCTTTTAAACCAGATATTTTCTTTAATTCTTTACGCACAGCATCTTCAATTTGTTGTAGTGAACGTTGGCGTTGGCCAGGTTGTACTAAAGGCACACGAATAGTCGCAGAGTGTACACCCTTAGAAAAGATGGCGACGAAACCTTCGCCAGTGCCCACATCTAATGCAATCATTCGGCGTTCTTCTGGTTTGACAACACGTTCAACCGCATCAACAACTTCGTCCATAACAGTTTTGGCTTCGTCGATATTGCTACCAACCGCAGCTTCAGCAGAAATAAATAATTGTGAGTTGTCATCTTCTGTCATGAAATCAGTTGGTAAAATTACCAACAACAAGACAGTAACAGCGATTAAACCGCCAACTCCTGCAAATACCCACTTTCGATGAGCAAGCGCCCAACTTAGGGCGCTACCATAGCGCGAGCGCAGTTTGGTTAGCGGATCATGACTGCCTGCGTTTTCAGAAAGTGTCATACCACGCGAAGTGCCAAGCAACCGTGAGGCTGCTAAAGGTATCATGGTTAAGGCCACAACAAGAGACACCGAGAGCGAAAAGCAAATAGTAATTGCCATGTCACGAAAGAGAACCCCGGCAATGCCTGGCACGAATAAAACGGGCAAGAAAACCGAAATGGTAGTTAATGTTGATCCGGTTACTGCATGCGCTACGTTTTTAGCGCCGCTTATCGCAGCTTGCCATGGAGGTTTTTTATTGCCGCGAGAGCTAAAAATACTTTCAAGCACCACAATAGCGTTATCAACAAGCATACCTATAGAAAGAGCTAAACCTGCCATCGAGATAATGTTTAAACTCATTTTTGCAAGGTGCATGACGCCAAAAGTGGCAACAACCGACACCGGGATAGCGCTCGCCACGATAATTGAGCTTCTGATATTGCGTAAGAAAAACAGTAACACTAAAAAAGTGATGGCAATACCAGACAAGCCGGTGGTTGAGAGATTGCCGATTGCTTGATTAATATAATCAGCGGTATTGAATATAAGCTTAAATTCAATCTTGCTGCCGGCGATTTTTTTTATTTCGGGTAATTCAGAGATCACCGCTTCTGCCGCTTTAACGGTATTGGCGCCTGATTGTTTACGCACCATGATCCAAACACCAGGCGTTTTATCAACTTCTAGCTGGCGTTGATTTTCGTGAAAAGTGTCGATAACTTTTGCAACTTCTTTAACACGTATCGGTACTGGCCCTTTATAACTTTGGCGTGATCCTACAACCACTTCATTGATTTCATCGACCTTGCGATATTTGCCAGTTGCATTAATCGTAAAATCTAGAGTGCCTTGTTGAATAGCTCCCCCTGGTACTTGCGTATTCTCTTGATAAATTGCTTGCACTATTTGAGAGGGGCTAATACCAAGGGTTGAAATTTTAGCAGGGTCAAGAACCACCTGAATTTCGCGCACTAGGCCTCCTGCTATTTCAGCCGAAGCAATGCCAGTCAAACGCTCTAGACGTGGTTGCACTATATTAATCGCGATGCGTCGTAGTTCATCTTGTGGATAGGGGCCGGTGAGCATCATACCAACCACGGGTTGCAGTGAGGGATCAAAAGCAAAGATCATGGGTTCAGAGGCATCATCAGGGAGCGATTTTTTATACATGTCTACAGCACGCCGGATGTCGGTCTCGGCTTGCTCCATGTCTTTGCTCCATTTGAAATTTACTTGCACAATCGAAGTACTATCTTTCGAGGTCGATTGGATTTCTTCAGCATCTTTTACTGAAGCGACTGCACTTTCAATCGGACGACTGATAAGTGTTTCGATGTCTTCTGGACTAGAGCCTTCGTAGGTAGTGATAATTATTACCGACGGAAAAGAAATATCAGGAAACATGTCGAGATCGAGTTGGTTTAAGCCAAAAAGACCAAAGCCAACGATAATCAAATAGAGCATCGCAAAGGTTACACCACGATGTACAGAGAGAGACGATAAACTCATGGTTGTTTCTTTTCGTCGATTTTTATTTCTTGTCCATCTTTAAGAGCATGATGGCCACGTATAATTATTTGCTCACCAGCTTCAACTCCTTGTTTAATTTCCCACTTAGAGCCTTTGCGAGCGCCAAGTTGTACAACTCGTTGTTGAGCAGTTTTATTGTGTACCACAAAAGCAAGACGCAGATTTTTATCTTGCTGTTGCAACAAACTATTATCAAGTAGCAGGGCTTCTTCAGGGACAACGATAACTTGCGAACGTTTAGCAACAACAATAATAGCTCGGCCAAACATACCGGGTTTTAGCAGGCGTTTTGCGCTAGTTTCGTCAATAGGATTGTCGATGGTAATTTCAACCGTATTGGTAAGTGTGCCAGGATCTAAAAATGGCATAATTGTGCTGATTACTCCCGCAAATGAACGCTTTGGGTAAGCATCAAAATGTATTGTTGCTTTTTGCCCAATTTTCACTTTGTTAATATCGCTTTCGATAAAATTAAGCGTAGCCTTAAGCTTAGCAATCGATAAAATTTGGCAAAGAGGCACTTGTGGCATGGCGATATCGCCAACTTCAAGCATCTTGCTGGCAATGACACCACTAATCGGAGCTGTAATAATGGCGTTGCCTGCTGTGATTGCAAGCTGATCCCGACTTGCTTCTAAAGCGCGACGCTGCGCCTGCAAGGATAGATATTGCGTTTGTACTTGGTCAAATAACTGCCGCGAAATAGAATTAGCCTCAAGCAAACTTTTATTGCGTTCTACTTCACTAGCGGCATTTTTAATTTGTACATCTAGCGCTTCTGCCTGTGCAACTAGCTGTTCAAGACCTTTATCAAGGCCGCTTTTGCGAATAAGGGCAACACGCTGACCTCGTTCAATATAATCACCATCTTGCCATGGAAAATAAAGAATACGGTCGGGCACTGTTGAATATATTTTTACATCAGCAAAAGCACGTAAGTTAGTGACATAGGTAAGTTCGTCAGAAATATCCTCACGTGTGATTGTATGCACCCGTACAGGTGTTAATGATTCTTCACTATTTTTATTGCCATCAGTCGTTTTTGCACAAGCATTTAAGAAGCAAAAAAGGCTTAGCAAAAACCAATAACGTTGTTTATTTAAATGGATACGAAACATTTGCCTTAACTCCAATGTTGGTAACCTAAAGGCTCTATGATTGATACAATTTTGATATAATAAGTGCATATAGCATTTTTGTCCCCGTTGTTGTAAGTGACAACTTTGCTCCTTTACTGAAAAAAGAGACACGTGGTTCTTTGGTGTTGAAGATGCTATGAATGTAGTATCTCTTAATACCAATCAAGCATATGAAATATATAAGCGATTTGGTCATAATCAATATAACGATATTAAACTACAATCGCAGTTCGCTCTTTAACTGCATAAGAGCGACCAATGGCCTCTACTGCCTGGTCACTGCGACCTGGGGCAAGGCCAATATCAATAATCAGTATCTGATCTTCTTTGTGATGAATCAATTTAGTGAGTTTAGCCATCATTCGTACTTTATCGCGTGCTGACAATTCACAGCGAAATACAGATAATTGCACATGATCACCCATACCTTGCATGGCTTTAAATACTTGTCGTAAACGCTTAGGATCTGAAATGTCGTAACTAACAATATACATGCTACGCATGCATCACCTCGTAATAAATTCAGGATAGGCGTTAATTTCGCCGCTTAGATAGCGACCTAGCAAACGTGTTTGCACATCAAGAATGCGGCGATAACTAATCTGGTATCCAAATACCGGATGACGAATAAGTTGATCCATACGGCGTTCATAAGCTTGCATAAATGATTTTCGTGCCCCTTTATTTAACGCCACCGCACCACCTGCATATGTAAAATCTTCTGAGGTAATAACGCCTGTATTAATAGCTGCAATAACTGTTGAATCAGCAATGATAGGACGAAACTCTTCCATAAGATCAAGAGCTAATGAGGGTCTACCATAACGAGGTCGGTGATAAAATCCTAAATAGGGGTCGAGCCCCGCCATTGTAATAATGATAGTTAAATCTTTAGTCAGTAGTGAGTATGCTAGTGACAATAGAGCGTTTACAGGATCACGTGGTGGCCGACGATTGCGACCTGTAAAAGTAAAATCGCCGTCAATTTCGTTGCGTTTAATCATGTTGGGAAATATCTCAAAGTATAGGCGAGCTGCTGTACCTTCAATACCAAGCAGCGATTCGGCTGACTCGCATTCATATGCTTGTTGCGAAAGTTCTTTAAGTTGATTGAGTATAAGTTCTGTTATGTTGTCAGCATTGCGTCGCAGCATTGTGCGACAGTTACGGATCTTTGTGCTTACAAAGCGACAGGCTAATAGCAGTGACTGTTTTTGATTAGCCGCCACTCTATGCTGATGAATACGCAGTTCAATATTTTTGTGAGGCAAACCGATAGTCATTCCATAAAACCAACCACCTGAAGAAAAATAACCCACTGGTATATTACGACTCACCAGTTCGTGTAATGCTTGGGTTGAGACTTGAATGTTGCCAAGCAGACTTAACTGCGAGGTTTCGAACAATTTACATTCGGCAAGTTTTTGGCTACCTTTTTTAATGATCAACAAATCGCCCGATTTGGTGACGTATGCACCTTGTTCTTGTACATAAACGGGCAAGGCATCATCGCGCGCTGGCATAAGGCGACGGGGTTCGTTGCTATCTTGTTGTTGCTGTTGCTTTGACAACAATACCAATTCATCAGGCAGGCAAATACTTACCAATGAACAACCTTCACATTTTGGGCTATCATTAAGAGGCGGTGGTATATGACCTTGCTCACCCATTTTACGCAGTTGAGTCGCCAATGATTGTGTCTGCGTAATGAGAGCATCGTCAAATGTAACCTCGACACGGTCTTTAGAACCAGCAAAATAAATAATGCCATGGTCACAGGTAAAGCCATTTTCACGTAAGATAATGCCTTGTACACAAAGTTGTACGCGTTCTGGGTCGTATGCTCCGTTAGGAGTGTTAGGTTTGCTGCTGCGTTTATAATCAACCGGCACAGCAACTTCACCAGTAACTTCGATAAGATCGATACGCGCAATAAAACCAGCTTGTGGTGCTGATAACATTGATGAACGGACGACACGCGGCGCATCATCGTCAGTTGTTTGGTTAACGTCACCTTGCTCAACATCAACACGGCGATGAGCAAAACGCCCATCTTCAGTGAAATAGTTATCGGCAAATTCGTTTTGTACCCATTCTAGATATGCAAGCCGTGGACAATAAGCGTATTCATTGAGCATGCGGGCCGGTATAAGATCAGGTACATCAAGTTTTACAGGTGTTGATGGTGGGTTAACATTAGTGGATACGGTGCGCTCGACTCGTTTTGCTGGTTTTAATTCAGTGTGATCGCCTGTGGGTTCAATGACTGCTAAAGCGTCATTGTCGCTTTGTATAGACATGCCAAGTATCTCCTTGTCTGTACCATCATAGCCAAGACTGTAAGAGCCAAATGATTGCGGTATCGCTTGTGCTTTCGTATGACGCGGCGCTCGCGAGCTGTATCTGCAGCCGCGAGTTATTCAGTAGAAAATTATGCTTTAATAGTAAATTTGAAACCGTTCCATTAGAAAAATAAAAATCAATAAATTTTTAACGAAGAAAGATGATGACTGTCATTTCGAGTGAAGCGAGAAATCCTACGGTATTGTTTGTTAGTGAACAATAAAAATATTTTAAGGAGATTTACTGCCATATGGTAATTGATTGGTAGTGCAATATTAAGAGCAAAAATTGTTCAGCTTTAGTAGAGCCGTAACAGTTTAGTTGCGGAAATCGCAAAGCGAGGCGGCGCAGGGGGCGGCAGCGTCGGCGCTTCAATGGAGCCGTAGTTTTTCAACTACGGAAATCCTCATATATTTCTATACTCTGGATGGCCGGGGGAAGATGCTTCAATGGAGCCGTAGTTTTTCAACTACGGAAATTGCTCGGTTGTCTTTTATTAAAGTGTTTGTCTTGTCTGCTTCAATGGAGCCGTAGTTTTTCAACTACGGAAATAGAGATATCCAAAGGCACTGCGAAAAAAGGTAGAGAAGCTTCAATGGAGCCGTAGTTTTTCAACTACGGAAATCATAATAGATCCCAATGCAGTGGCGCAAGAATCCATGCTTCAATGGAGCCGTAGTTTTTCAACTACGGAAATCTCTTTTACTCGATCTAGGCTACTAAACGAAAGGCAATGCTTCAATGGAGCCGTAGTTTTTCAACTACGGAAATGTATAAGCAGTGGCTTGCTCAAATTCCCCATAAGCATGCTTCAATGGAGCCGTAGTTTTTCAACTACGGAAATCTGGCGAATTAATAGACAATCTAAGAAAGATACAAAGCTTCAATGGAGCCGTAGTTTTTCAACTACGGAAATCACTTAGGCAATCGTCCTTCAAAAGAATTTTTATTGGCTTCAATGGAGCCGTAGTTTTTCAACTACGGAAATCGCTCGCGCCAAAATATTAGATATTATACATAGATACAACATGGTTTGCGAGAACCGCGTTAAAAACAAATTTTGATCATACTTTAGTGGCACATTTAATAATTTTTGATGACTGCAACTATATGTAAATCTTAATGATTTTAATGTTACGAGTGGCCCTAGAGGATTTCGCACCATATAACCGCTCGCAAGCGTAATAATTGACTTTTTTATGCAATTTTCAAAGAGCTGAAACATCATGGATTATATCACAAAAAGGTAGAAGTATGCTTGTATAGAATACATACGTTGCTCGATAGCTGCGATTCTAAGTACACTTACCAATTATAAGACTATAGCTTACACCTGTGACATCTATGGTCACATAAGCGGTAAATGAGATCTTTGTTATTGATCAGGCGAAGTTACTTTTTCTATGTTTTGTTGGCACGTGTGCAAAATACAACGTAAAATGAACACAAGTACCGGAGCGCACTTGTAAGCAATTAAAGCGCAGCAAAGAATCTAAGGCATAGAGATGTCGGGTTATTAATATATAACTACAGCTAAATTAATTTTCCCTAATCATCTGCAAGTTTTGGAGGATTAAAAAGAGGCGCCCATTCAGCATTATCAGCGCAGGCGTCACTATTTGGTGATGCTCCTAAGCAGGGGCCGAATAGATTATCACCATCAAAATCTTCAAAGTACCAAGTATCTTTTACCGGAAAGTTTATCGTAACTGCCTGATTGCCATCTGCAACCACTGTGAGGTTAAGCGGCATATAATAAATAAAGATGTCTTGATCAGCGCCTTGTTGAAATTTTACTTGATCCCAAAGGGCCGTATTGCCAAAGAGGCCACGTTTATGCCCCGATTGGCTGTCGCTGCTATTAAAGAATACAGTACGTGTAGGGCCAAGATTATCAGTGTTCCAGCTTTCACCAGGCAAAACAAAACCTAGCTCATCGCCGCTAGTTGCATCTATAAAAGTAATATCGCCTTGGTGATGTCCTAATGAACCTTCATTTATAAAGTCATCATCAGATAAATAAATGCGCAGTGTAGTCAATGTATCTGCATTATTGATAGGCATGGTAAGCTCAACAAAATAAAATTCAAATTTGGCGGCAGAGTAATTACCTGCAGCTAAGGTCTTGGCTGGTAAAGTAAAGGTCGAAGTTAGATCAACAATAGGTGCAGCCGCCAACGTGCCGCTATCAGCAATGATATCTACGGTTTCATTGCTATCGCTTATAAAGCTTAGTCGCTTTATGCTTACGCGATACTTACTAGGCGTCAAATAGCTAACTACGCCTCCATCTTGATCGCAGTCTAGTCCTGCGGCAAAGGTTGGGTCGTCGTGCATTGGTGCGGGAGTAGGGCAAACCGCTTGTTTGAGCGCGGTATTAATTTTAGGCAATGATAGCGCGCGGGTAAGGCTTATATGCAAGGCATTAATAGAGGTGGCTTGCGTAGAAAAATCAGCTTTCATTTGTATTGTAGCAACGCCTGAGCCTTGTGTTAAAATTGTCGTATCATCGTCATTGCTACCACAAGAGATGACAAACAGTGCCAATATGCCCATCAGAGTCGGCCAATATTTACGCATACCTCTCTCCTAACAAGCTAAAACGCCTATTATAAACAACGGTATTTTATTAAGCGGTGTTTAGTGTTTTTTTAATATTTTTAGGGTTGTGGGTTTAAAGCGAAGGCTACAAGTGCTTCCCCGCATTCGCAGGCAGTGTCATGGTGGTATGCAGGATAGTTAGTATAACAAGCAATGGCAGCTAAGCATGCTGAAAGACGATCACATATAATTAATGTGATAGTTCATTTAATAACTTTGATAACGCCATTATTTCAATACCGTTTTTAAGGCGACGAGATGCGCCATCAGGAATAGTTAAAATGTAACGAGTCTTAGCGGGTAGATATTTGCTTGCCGCTAATAAAGTATTGGTATCGTGAGTGGTTGGATGCGAAGTGGCTTTAGCTTCAATTGCCCAAATTTTGTCTTTTATTTTAAGTATAAAATCAACTTCAAGACCGCCACGTGTGCGAAACGTATGTATGCTAACATGTTTATCGAGAGCTGTGGCAGTGGCAAAGAGTTGGCTAACTAATAGATGTTCAAACAAGGCACCAACACGATCAAGAGAAACTGAAAAATTATTTAGTAATCCATTTAAAACACCTGGGTCAAAAAAATAGAATTTATTATGTTTAATAAGATCAGCGGTAGTTACCGTATCTGTAAATGGAGTCAATCTATATACCAGTAAAGTATCTTCAAGAATTTCAAAATATCTAATGGTGCTAGTACGTGAAACTTTTGCAGCTTGTGAAATTTTTGAAAAATCTAAAAATTGCCCAGAAACACTTGCCGCTACTTTAATAAACCGCGAAAATCCTTGCAGATTACGCGAGAGGGCTTCAGCCTGAATTTCTTCTGTTAGGTATGTGCCAGCATAAGCCTCAAGCAGTTTTGTTGCAGTAGAGATATCTGGTTCGAGGTATGGCTCGGGCAATGTACCGAGTGCCATTGCACGTTTGGCGTTAAAGCCAGCGCCAAGCTCGTATTGAGTGAGTGGCCCAAGAGTGTAATTTAATATGCGACCAGGTAGCAAATTGGCTTTGCCCCGGCGTAACTTACGTGCACTTGAGCCCGTGAGTAAAAATTTAAGCGCCTTTTTTTCTTGCTTAGCATCATCAATTAAAGCTTGCACGGTGTTAAGCATTTCTGGGATGCGTTGTATTTCATCAATAAATACCGTTTTGGGACGTATAGCGGCAATTCGTTGTTCAAGCTCATCGGGATTTGCAGTAAAGTTAAGAAACTCGCTTTCACGGGCTAAATTTATGGTTAAATCAGGAGCCAATTGCTGCATTAGCGTTGATTTGCCGGTTTGTCGCGGCCCCAACAGCAAAACGCTTTTGCTTGTTTTTTTAATATTTGCTTGTAGCGCTCTGTCTATCATGTGGTCATTTTTACATACAAAATGACCATTGAGAAGTAAAAAATACCTCAACTATAAAACAATTTTTACTTAACCAACCTGATTTTGGCTTCAATGGAACCGCAGTCATGTAACTGCGGAAATAAGCTGATAATTGTAACTTATGCTTGTGACATCTACGGTAACATAAACGATAAATTAGTAAGGCGTTTTACCGGTAAATCTCTTTCTTAAGCAAAGCGTCAGTCAACTTATTAAACGCAACAAAAAAAATAGTGCGTGTACTTATTGATATCTTATATTAAAAAATTTGGCTAAATTGCTTAACCGATAATTTTGCATTTATATGAACTTAGTTTTTTATCATTTGAAATTATTGGATAATTGTTGCTGATGCTTTGTGCAACCAACATTCTATCAAACGGATCTTTGTGATAAAAGGGCATGGAGCCAAGCAGGAGGGCATCTTCAGCTCTGAAATCAAGAAGTTCAAAACCAGACTCAATGGCTTTTTCAACAGGATTAAATGAAATCTTTAATTTACCCAGTGATGACTTAATTTTTATTTCTGCAATAGAAATTGAACTTACATATACTGTATTCGCCAGGGTTTCAATTTCGTCTCTTTGCTTAGCTGATAGATTTTCTGGTTTTGCAAGGCATCATAGAAAAATATGCGTGTCAATTATGATATGCATATTATTACCATAAAACATGCGGTTAATTTCTGGATCCTCGTCATCAAAATTTTGGGGAATTTTTATTTTGCCTTTGGCTACACCAAGCTTTCTTTTTCCTTTACGGCGATGCTGATCTAGATCTGCTATCGGAAGATTATTTTTTGCGATAGTAACTTCTTCTCCGTGATATACCATATCGAGTAATTTTGAAAGTTGCGCCTTGGCTTCAGATACATTTACAATCATAGTAACTCCATAATCTGATTGTCCTATATAGAGTTGATATACCATAATAGAGACCAACATGGGCAACGTTATAGCCTATGGCTGTATGCAGAAGACTGTAAGCAATATATAAAAAGTTATTAATATTATTTATTAGCCAGTGATGCGGCAGTAGCTTAAATTATACTGAGACGCATCACTGGTTTAGCAATTTACTTAGTTAAAATTAATCACGTGAACTTTCATCAAAACGTTTATCAACTTGCTCAGCATGAGCCATAGCGTCTTCGCGATAACTTTCACCTAAGTGGGCTAATTCATCAAGCATAGCTAAGCATTTGCGATATTGTTTTTTAAGGTAAATTACTGCGTTGTGGTAATTATTGCCAGATGGCGGTGGTGATGAAACTTTTGAATTAATATTGGCTTGGGTTTTCGCAGCGTTTTTAGTGCAGCGATCGCTTTTGTGGTTGTTTTTGTTAGGTAACTGTTTGAATCGCTTGACTCTAGTACTGTGACGAGTTTGATCCTTCATTAGGTTTTACGGCCTCCGTTTTAGGCATGTGAAACTTAGAGGAGCATTGCTGGTGCAAACAGCAGTGCTTCTCGCTTAAAAAAATATTTTAGTTAGTTGTGTTGATGATGCCCCCCCTTTATTAAATGAATTGATATTTGCAGAGCATCATGCAGGGGATCCTCTGTCAATAGTAAATGATAGTATAATTTATAAATAAATAAAGATAGTTGGGTATAAAGTACTTATGCTTATGTAGTTAAAAAAATGGTGAGATAAAACAATACTAAATATAAATGCTATATAAATTATGGTATTTTTAAGTTTGAATATTCGGACTTTGCAGCTAAAGCATTTTGAATTGTTGGCACTGGTAAGGTTATAGGGAGGTTATAGGGGACACTGTCTTATAAAAATTCAACCGTTATCCGAAGCACAAAAAAAACATAAAAATAAAAATACCCTGTATTACCTGTTGTCGTTTTTTAATGCTCAAAAGGTTGCTCATAAACGCGCTATGGGCAAAAACTGACCACGACGGTCAACGTCTCGGCTTAGGTTTTCTCAATTACCGACTTTGAAGTGCAGGTCTAAGCAGTGTCCCCTTTACTTCCCTGTACTTCCATAAATCAAATCCAACGTTGCGTAATGTTGGTGGTATAATTGCTTTTGGCAATCTAGCTATTTAGTCGGCTAGCTGCAAAGATGGTTGTATTCGAGATTTTTGGTTACCATTACGCTGTCTATGATGATCATCATGTGCAATGCCAAGAACTAATAAAATAACAATAATACTTACGCCTACAAATATGGCGATACGACCAGATTTATGCTGACAACATGAAATCATAGCACGCCAATTTAGGATAAGATGAAGTAATGCCAAGATAATGAGTATAAGACCACCAAGTTCGTGCAGAACCATTATCCCAGGAATACGAATATGAAAAAACATCAAAATCCCAGTAACGCTTATAGCTATAAAGGTGAATCCGGTAAGTGGATTTAGCCAAAGGCGATAATTTTTTTGTTTATTAGTGCCATTTTTTTACTCCTTAGACACAAAGACATCCAATAGAGCGGCGTTTAGTGTTTTTAGAGGTCTAAAGAAACCGTATGATCACCAGCTTCCATTTTAGCAACCATTGATTGGCTCGCCTCAAGTTTGCTAGCTACGGCACTCTGGCTCAGTTCCATCTTTCGGCGTTTGCAAGAAGGAGCATGCCCCTAGGGCGACACATTTTTCACGTTTAGTAATGAAGGATAGGCTTTCATTAGATTAATTAAAGTGATATAAAATTAAACATTAGGAATTAAAGAATTATGCCGACTATAAGTACATTTTTAGGGATAGCTATTCGTATGTATTATAACGAACATGCACCGCCACATTTTCATATATATTATAATGAATACTTAGCTGAAATAAGAATTGATACATTTGAAATAATTGCAGGCAATCTTCCCAAACGTGTCTTATCGCTTGTTATTGAATGGGCTATCGAGCACCGCACAGAGTTGTTTGATAATTGGCATAAGTCTGAACAGCACTTGCCACTTAATTCTATTGCCCCGTTGGAGTGAGTCATGATTGCGCGTATGACTAAAGTTGAAGCACGTTCTGATTATAAGTTGTATGTTGAATTTGATGACGGTACATCTGGCGAAATTTCACTTGCTAGTAGCTTATGGGGCCCGGTATTTGAGCCTCTTAAAAATACACAAATGTTTGCGCAGGTTAAGTTAGACAATTATGGTGCGCCATTTTGGCCATGTGGTGTCGATGTAGCACCAGATGCAATTTATAATACTCTAAAACGTCGATAAATTAGCCAGAACTGACATACTTATGCAACCAGTAAGTATAGGCCCAGTAAGTATAGGCCCAATCAGACCGGTGCCTGGCACTCGACGTAATGGGCCATTGATGCGGCAGTAGTTTAAATTATATACTTGCACGCATCACCGGCGGCCTTTTTAATCAGTTAAAAATTATCACAACTTACTTTCATCAAAACGTTTTTCAACTTGTTCTGCATGAGCAAAGGCATTATCGCGATGACTTTCGCCCAGGTGTGCTAATTCATCAAGCATTTTTAAACATTTTTGATATTGCTTCTTTAAGTAATTTACGGCGTTTTGGTAATTGCTGCGGGATGATAATGTTAAAGATTCTGAATAAATATTGGCTTTATTTTTCGCAATATTTTTATTAGTGCGATCGCCTTTGCGGTTGTTTTTGTTAGGTAACTGCTTGAATCGCTTGACTCTAGGGTTAGTACGAGTTTGATCCTTCATCAGGTTTTACGGCCTCCTATTTAGGCATGTGAAACTTAGAGGAGCATTGCTGTTGGTTGCAGCAGTGCTTCTCGCTTTTGGGCGCTGGTAGGGGCGCCGCTTGCTGCGCCCTTTGGGTATGGTCGCGCCCATATAATTAATAGTTAGTTGATTTTGTCGAAGATGCCCCCCTTTGTTAAATGAATTGATATTTACAAAGCATCATGCGGGGGATCATCTGTCAATAGTAAATGATAGTATATTTTATAAATCGATAAAGATAGTTGGGTGTAAAGTACTTATACTTATGATTATTCGGTGAATAAATAATGGTACGATAAAAACAATACTAAATATAATTGTTATATTAGTTATGGCGTTTTTGAGTTTGAATATTCGGACTTTACAGCTAAAGCATTTTGAATTGTTGTCACTGGTAAAAAAAGTTGTAGTTCATCAGATGGTAACGAAATAAAACCAAACTGTTCATAATAACGTTTAGCTTCTTGGTCTTTAGCAGCAACAAACAGACCGATCCCACCAGCTTTATTGAAAATCTCTAAAAAACTTTTCCATGGCAGCAATTAACAGGATTTTGCCATAACCTTGCCGATTGCAGAGACATCAATACAAGAGGGGAGCAACGACGCTCAAAATTTAATTGTTAAAAAATGGAATGTTTCAATCCACGCCCCCGCGTGCTGACTCTTAGTCTCATTTTTCACTTTTATCGGAATTGGATTCCTACTTTCGTAGGAATGACGAGGAGTTACGTAAAACTCTCT
>JAFGEK010000092.1 GCA_016931625.1 Deltaproteobacteria bacterium
AAAATTAGGAATTTTAAGTGAGCTTATTCGAAAAGAGTGTCTATAATATTTAATAATAAGTGAAAATTTGCATTTTTTAAGTTTAGAGATATAAAACAATGTTACTTAAATTTAATAAATAATTACATAAAGGTAGCAAGCACCCTTAGTATGCCAATTTGCATTGAATTGTTATAATTTTAAATTAGCTCGGTTTGCGCATACTACTGGTTTTAGTTGAACGCGGTTTATCTGCGGTTAACCGCGTAGGTTTTCGTGTTGTTGTTTTTGCCGCACTAGCAGTTGTGGCTTGTGCTATACTGGCGGTTTTGCTTGAGCCATTACCACCCATAAGTTCGGCTTCAGCTTGAAACCAATCATTCTGGTCGTTACCATCGCTGCCACCACGGCTTAAATATAATTCATAAGCTCGGCGGGCAACTGCATCATAATCTGGGCTTGAGTTGGTAGACATGGTTTTTGTGCTCCTGAAGAAACGCTTTACACCCTAATTCGCGCTGCAACACCTCAAGTAGCTCACCACAATATTAATAACCTAAATACATTAATAGCATTGATTGGGCGCCAGTCAAGCAACGTATTGGTACTTCAAGAAGATAAAATGATTATTTATAAATTATCAGGGGGTGTCCCTAAATATTTAAGTCATTTTTACGACAATATTGCTAATGACATTAGCAGCTTCATCAGCACGATCGGCAGCATTAGATAAATGTCGATAAATTTCGCGAGTTTTCATCATATTTACAATGTTTTCAGCTTCTGCAGGTCCTGCAAATAATTCAGCAATAGCTTCACGATAAGTTTTTTCCATATCATTTTCGATACGTTTAGCTTCACGAGCATGATCGTTAGCTACACTTGGATGTTTCTCTAGACGCTGAAAAGCCAGTAACATTTCTCGTGAAGCATCTAGTAAATGCTGTGCCATTTTGCACATATGCTCATTTGGTTTTACCGCAAGCATGTTCATTTCATGTACTGTTGAGTGAGCATAATCGAGCACGTCATCAACTGCGCGAGACAATTCGTAAATATCTTCACGGTCAAACGGGGTAACAAAAGTACGATTTAGTTCATCAACTAGCATACGGCGAACTTCATCAGCATCTTTTTCTGCAATATTCACTTTCTCTTCATGTTCCGTACAAGGAGATTGCATATATGCAACCAATCCCTCTAAACCAATTACGTTAAGTTCGGCTTGCCGGGCCAAGTTATAAATAAAATAATCTTGTTTTGAGCGAAATAAGCTCACAAAAACCTCCGTACAATAAAATAAACAACAACAGCAATTAATGCCGAAGACGGAATACTAATAATCCAAGTCAAGAATATTTGTTTTCCGACCCCCCAGCGTACTTTAGAGAAACGCTCTGCACTACCGGTACCCATCACGGAACTTGCTACGACTTGCGTAGTACTAACCGGGCCTCCAAATATTGAAGCACCTAGAATTACTGCCGCTGAACTTAATTGAATAGCAAAACCATGTACTGGTCTAATCTTATAAAGACCCCCACCAAGAGTACGAATTAATCGCCAACCACCAATTGCAGTTCCTAAAGCGATTGTACCAGCACTTAGGGCAACAACCCAAATTGGTATTTTAAATTCACTTAGCATGCCACCGGCAAATAGAGCCATTGTGATCATACCCATAGTTTTTTGAGCATCATTGCTACCGTGCGACAAAGCTAAGCTGATAGCGGTAATTATTTGCCCACGTTTAAATAACCAGTTTATTTTTGGCGTTGCTTTACGTGCTAAAAAAAGTATCAATTTTAGTATTATATAACCGGCTAAAAAACCTAATGGTGGTGAGATTAGTAAGGCAATTATTACTTTTACAATTCCGGAAAAATGTACGATTTGAATCACTTGATATAGATCATCAATATTATTAAAGCCATTCTGAGAGTATGCAAGAACATTGTTTGCAATGCCAGCACCGATAAGGCCGCCCACTAAAGAATGCGAAGAACTTGACGGTATAGCTAATGTAAATGTGGTAAGATTCCATACAACTGCAGCACAAATAGCCGCTAGAATAATTGGCAATTCCTGCGGCGTTACTTGCAATTTCAATAATTCTTTTCCCAATGTAGTTGCCACTGCGACGCCTAGAAGAAAGGGACCGCAAAATTCAGCAATTGCAATTATCCCTAAAGCTTGTCGTGGTGATAAAGCCCTAGAGGCTATCATACTCGAAACGATATTAGCACTGTCATTAAAACCATTGAGAAAATCGAAGATAAGCGAGATAACGATTATGATAATTAGTGTAGTAACCATGTGTCTTTATAGTTTTAAAGTCTATAGTAGCCTAAAGGCAAGAATAGCTATTAAAACTATACAATAACTTAGGAGGTGTCCCTACATCTGCATACATAAAATATAGTAAAAATACGGTTTTATTACCTTGAACAAACTTCTTAAAGATGCCGAAGAGTCGTATTTAGGGTAAATTTTGCAGATGGCGGTATACACCCATTTATCAGAACGAGCGCTGCGTCAACATCTGCGACCGTTTAAATTGGGAGACTTTATTGAAGCACGTGGTGTTAGTGCTGGCGCCATTAATACTATTTATGAAGTAAGTACTACACGTGGAAAGTATATCTTGCGAATTTTAGAAGATCGCCCACCTAGTGATTCATATTTTGAAGTGTGTTTGCTTGATTATCTCTGTCATCGCGCTTTGCCGGTGCCGATTATGATGGATGCAGGCAAATTAGGCAGGGTTATTTCTATTTCTCCGCGTCAACATCTTTCTGTTTTTCAATATCTACCTGGTCGTGAAATTGGAGTATTTGAAGTTAGACCAGAACATGCTGCTCAAATAGGTACTTTTCTTTCTGGTATGCATCAAGCTACACGAGGTTTTCGCAAACGACGTCGCAATCGTTTTGACCCTGAACGCATTGCTGATGTTTTAGAGAGATGTATCTTAGGGGTAAATGAGGCATCTCAAGTACGCGACTTACGTATTTTAGCAAACGAATTGTTGCGGCATCATTTTCCGTTAGATTTACCACAAGGCGTCATTCATGGAGATTTATTTGTAGATAATGCCCGTTTTATTCGTGGCAAATTAGTTGGAGTGCTTGATTTTGAAATGGCTGCCAACGGACCTTTAGCATATGATTTAGCTATAACTATCGTTGACTGGGGCTTTCTTAAAGACCGTTTTATTCCTGAGCGCGCTAGAGCCTTAGTTATTGGTTATGAAAGTCAACGTCTTTTAGAACCAATAGAAAGAAAATATTTATACGAACTATGTCGTTTTGCTGCGACTCGTTTTGCGGTAACTCGCTTTCTTGATTTTGAAATATTGCCACGTCAAGTTTGCTCGCGCCGTTATAAAGATTATCGTCACTTTATGTCGCGATTAAAGGCGCTCAAAGATATGGGCGGACAAAAGTTTCGTTCATTAGTGTTACGACGGATGTAAAGATTGACACAGTGTCAATCTATTATCTGATACCTAAAACCTGGATAAATAAATGAACCTTTAAGTAAATCACAATCTTTTTCTGTTACCCCCGCATTTCTACATACGCGATACCAATTTTGTTTTATCATAGCTTCCATACTGTCAAGAATTTTAGTCGCCTGCTCAATAGTTAAAAGAAAACGAGACACCTGCGACAATAAATTTTTTGCATTTGCAAAACGACCCCAATCACCGCAAACTAAAGCAAGGTCACGTCTTTCTATACTTATTGGATTCGCAGGTATCAGATCATACACAGGTGAAAGATGCCAGTTTTGTTCTTTGGCAATAATCGCATGATTGCGCGGATGATCATCTGTGTTTGATATCAAAATTCCTGCAGGTGCAATTCCTGCAGGTGCCAAACACCAAAAAAACGGACCTCATTACGTTGACACCAAAATTACACAGATGTAGAATTTACATCATGTCATATAAAGTGTAGAGGTGCTTCATTGATACGCACACAAATTCAGTTACCTGATAGATTATATAATTCGCTTAAACGGTTAGCCGAGCTGCAAGAAACATCTTTAGCAGACATTATTCGTCGTGCGACTGAAAAAGAAATTCTTGCTCATCCTGAAATTGATACAATATCAGCTAAGTGGTCTCTACCGACTCCGCGTGCCCTTGGTATACGCAAAGAAGTCCCGGTTCAAGATTGGCGACTTTTAGCAAATGAAGATAACCTTGTTTAAACTTAGCGACTAAATGAATGCTATGATTTCAGTTGATACTAATATCCTTCTTTATGCCTATGATAATCTTTGCTCGGAACACCAAGCTGCACATGACTTTTTAATTAAGCAAAAGCACAATAGAAATTTTTGCATTTGTGAATTGGTGCTGGTTGAGCTTTATGTTTTATTACGAAATCCAAAAATAGTAACACAACCTCTTGCTGCAAACGAAGCTGTTGGAGTTGTACAAGCTTATCGCACAAACCATAATTGGGCAGTTATTGAAGGTGGCAATGGAATAATGCAAGAGGTGTGGGCGATTGCGAAAGCTGATAGCTTTGCACGTCGACGAATTTTTGATGCGCGTCTTGCATTTACCCTATTACATAATGGTGTTACCGCATTTGCCACGCACAATGTTGCTGATTTTGAAGGATTCGGATTTAGTAACGTCTGGGATCCAATTGAAAATAAATAAATAAATTTATAGCCATAATTACCACTTGCTGCCACGTGTGGCACCATTTACTACAAGGCTATTAGATCAAAATGAGGTAATTTTACCCCCTCCAATGATCATGCGATGCTCAATGGTGCTTTTGGTGGCGCGCTTCGTTTGGGCTACCGGGATTTCATGCTCGGCAGTATTGGGTATCTACACATGCCAAATGCCTACTGCTTAAGTGAAAACTTTCGCTATCCCGAGCGACACGCTACAGGCGTTCCATTTGCCGCTTTCGATGGACGACCAACGTTCATGCATCGCTTGTTGTGGGATGGGAACCTAGAGATTGCAACCCTTGGTCATTTTGAACTCACCCTAGCACTTCCTTTCGATTTAAGTCCGCAATATAGCTATGGAGACTATCTGCCGTTGGGAGGTGGCTTTCAAGACGGCCTTTTTTGGGGGCTTACATCATTGCATTCAACTATCAGTCATCGATTTATGCAAAATATCGGTCCCTCTATTCAAACATATCAGGCCTATACCACGAATCTACCGTTAGATCTGATCGGTCATTACTTGCTTACGGGTGGGGGCCTTTTAGGCAAGGATTTTCCAATTAATCGGAGCATCGAAGCTGGCATTCTTTTCAATGGACCAAATGAAACTTTTTTCAACTTGCAGGCATATACATACCTTGGACCAGTTGTCAGCAACCGGCATGGGGAAAACATGCGCGCCAAGCGATATGGTATTTTTAGTGAACCAATGTTCTCAGTATCGACATGCTTGCCAATAGGGTCCTTTGGCAGCATCTCGGGTAATCTTGTGGGACGTGTATCTAAAAAACCACTCGATGAGGCAGCCCTTGCGATCAACCTTGGCCCTTTCAGTCTTTCAACAAGTTGGAAAGACATAACAGGTTCAGGATTTTCGCCAAGGTTTGCTGCAAGCATGACAATAAACCTTCATAGACGATAGGTGTCTAATAGACTTGATTACGAATAATCTCACTTAAAATTT
>JAFGEK010000093.1 GCA_016931625.1 Deltaproteobacteria bacterium
CGACCCGTTTGACAATAACAGGTTTTCAAACACGCGGACATCTACCCGTGCTAATGAAGCGGACATCTATAAATACTTGTAACAGAGCTTGGTGTTTGCTTGGTGTTTACTCCTTAATTGACTGGCATTGGTGTCTTTCACGTAACACGGTAATAACATCAGCAAGAGCAACATCACGTGCGGTAAGTAACACTAATAAGTGATAAAGCAAATCAGCGGCTTCGTTTGCCAACGCCTGCTTATCTTTGCCTAATGCAGCAATCACGGTTTCAACGGCTTCTTCACCAACTTTTTGCGCAATTTGCAAAGGGCCAGCAGCAAAAAGTTTTGCAGTATATGAACCAAGCGGAGATGATTTTTGCCGTTCGCTTATAACTTGCTCTAAGTAGTTTAAAAACCTAGCATCTTTGCAGTCGGCGCCCAGATCAGACTTGATGGTTAAATTATTATCAGTGCTACCATTATGGTTATCGCTATCTTGGCTCAAACTTATTCACTCCGTACTTAACTTTAACTTGGTCGTACTTTTACACCAGCTTCATCTAAAGCTTTCTTTAAATCGGGTATCGCAATTTCACCGCGGTGAAACACACCTGCTGCTAAAGCAGCATCAACCTTAGTGGCTTTAAACACATCAATAAAGTGTGCTACCGTGCCCGCGCCACCTGAAGCAACTAAAGGAATACTTACGCGAGCACGCACAGCGCTTAATTGTTCAAGGTCATAACCGGTACCGACACCATCATGACTCATGCAGTTTAGTACAATTTCGCCCGCGCCACGCTCTTGTGCTTCAACCGCCCATTCAAGAGTGCGATGGCCAACACCACGACTGCGACTCTCGCTGCCGGTATATTGATAAACAATAAAATCATTATCTTGGCGTTGGCTATCTATGCCCACAACAATGGCTTGTGAACCAAATGCGGCAGCAAGCTCACTAATTAGTTCAGGGCGTTCAATTGCCGGTGAGTTAACCGAAACTTTATCAGCCCCGGCATTTAAAATCGCACCAGCTTGCGCGACACTGCGAATACCACCAGCAACACAAAACGGTATATCTAAAAGCATTGCAGTTTGTTTAACCCATTCTACTGAAACCCCACGATCTTCAGCGCTGGCGGTAATATCGTAAAAAACTAATTCGTCAGCGCCTTGCTCACGGTAGCGTTTTGCCAGATCGAGCACCTCACCTAAAATTTGATGTTCACGAAAGCGTACCCCCTTAACTACTTTGCCTTCTTTAACATCCAGACAAGGAATTATTCTACGCGTTAACATGCTAAAGCCTCAGCAAGAGTAAAGCGTCCGGCGTAAAGCGCTTTGCCAACAATAACCCCACTGGTGTTAATACTTTTTAGTGCACGCAAATCATCAAGTGAAGAAACTCCGCCTGAGGCAAGCAACTCAATGTTGCTATAACGCGAGAGTATATCACGGTATAAATCAAGATTTGGTCCTGTGAGCATACCATCACGTGAAATATCAGTGCACAAAACCGTGCGTAGACCAGCCGGCATAAAAAGCTCTAATACCTGCCATAAAGTAACGGTTTCGTTTTGACTCCAACCGCTAGTAGCTAAAAGTGGTGTGCCTTGCTCGTCGATTTTAACATCAAGCGCAAAAACGATACGTTCAGCACCAAAGCGAGCAAAAAGTTCAACGGCAGTCTTTGGCGCACGTATAACAATACTACCGATTATAACGCGAGACACGCCGATGTTAAGATAGCTCTCAACGTCATTAATACTGCGAATGCCACCGCCAACTTGCACAGCCATTGATACATTACGTGCAATACTTTCAATAATTGATATCTGGCGTGCTTTTTCATCACGGGCGCCATCAAGATCAATTACATGCAAGACAGTTGCACCAGCATCAGCGAAACTTTTTGCCATGGCTACCGGGTCATCGCCATAGACAGTGAGGCGATCAAAGCGACCTTGTTCAAGTCGAACACATTTGCCTTCTGATAAATCAATCGCTGGAAATATTTTCATAATTTAAAAAACCTATCTAAAAGAGCGGCACCGTTAGTTGCCGAGCGCTCGGGGTGAAACTGCACGCCAAAAAAATTATCTTGTTCAACCGCAGCGACCACTGGGCCACCATGGTTGGTTGTAGCTCTTACAAATGGGCCAAAGGGTGCTTTATATGAATGCACAAAATAAAAGTATTGCCCATTGATATTGCTAAAAAGACGACTTGCCTGACCATCAAGCTGTACTTCATTCCACCCCATATGAGGTACGGTAATGCCATTTTCTAAGTCAGGCTCAATTACTTCAACATTACCTTTAAGCAACTTTAGGCACTCAACATTACCTTCTGCTGAGTGATCAAATAAAAGCTGCATTCCTAAACAAATACCAAGCACCGGTTGCCTAAGACCGCGAATAACCGGTAAAAGCTCAGTTTTTTGCCAACGCGTCATTGCTTCAGGGGCAGCACCAACCCCAGGAAGAATTACATGACTAGCTTTAACAATACACTGTGCATCACTAGTAAGTTCAGCTTTAAGCCCCAGACGCGCGATAGCGTTTTGTACTGAAGCCAAATTGGCGCCCCCAGTATGAACAATTGCAATCACAATATTCCCTTTAATAATAGGGGGTGTCCCTAGTAAAGCTTACGTCAAAACGACGTATTGTATTAACTAAAAAGCACGACTGAAGCTTTTGAACAAGCCTTCAAATATGTGAAGATAATTAGCACCTTTTGTAGCAAAAGGTAACTAAAGTGTTTAGATTAAAATATTTTGAAGTTTAATTAAAAAGAGGTTGTGGATACTATTTATAAACTCGTACCCAATCAATGAGCATTTCTTGCGGAAATACAGTAGTGGCATCAGGATAACCAGGCCAAGAACCGCCCACAGCGAGATTAAGCAAAATATGAAAATAGCCGTTATCAAAAGGCCATCTGCCCGGCACGGTATTACTCTTAACCGTATGATATAAAATACCGTCTACAAACCAGTTGATTTGCCCCTTGGTCCATAAAACGGCGAATACATGATAAGCATCATAGAAATTGCCGGTCGCTAAAATGGTACTGCCCTGAATACAACTAGCACCATAAAAACTTGGCCCATGTAGAGTGCCATAAGTTTTGTTGTCGCGTCCTTCGCCGCCACCAATAAGTTCCATAATATCTATTTCACCTGCATCTGGCCAGGTGCCGGATTCTGGTAACATCCAAAATGCGGGCCAAATGCCTTGACCATATGGTAACTTAATTCGGGCGGCAACCAGTACGCCATATGACCAAAAGTGTTTGTTTCTAGTGGTTAAGCGGGCCGAAGTATATTTATCAGGTGCTTGCTTTATTGCCCTAATGACCAAATTACCGTTGCTAACATAAGCGTTGAGTCCACCGCTACCATCATCAACATAATCTTGCAGTTCATTGTTCCAGCTTTTGCGCCATCCCGAAGCTTCGGTGTCATAATTCCATGAAGAGGTGTTAATTTTGTTGTCGTTAAATTCATCACTCCAAATAAGCGACATATCTGTAGGTGAGCTCCAATCAGCAGCAGTAGTATTAATAGTAACGGTCGCTGAATTGCCTTGAATTTGGCGATTTAAATCATTGCTATCACCACAACCTGACAAGATAATTAAGGGTATACTCATCCCTAAATATATAACTGTGCTAGTAGTCATTTCAAATGGATTATAAGTAATGTTAAGCAAAATTAAAATATTCATCTGATATTGCTTTTAACTTAAATTAAAATTTAAAATCACATTATTATTTATTTTTGTTGGTCGAAG
>JAFGEK010000094.1 GCA_016931625.1 Deltaproteobacteria bacterium
GTTTTGGTTTATTAATAAATCGTTTTGATTTGGGGGTTGGTTACGAACTGCTTTATATTGGCGATGAAGAAATTGGCGGAGCGTCTGGTAGTGTAGGTGTTTGGTTTTAAATAAGGTGTAAAAAATTTATCTTGATACTCAGTGTTCTAATGTCTTTGGGAAATCTATTTTATATTTATGTTCTAAATTAAGCATAAATTGTCCTTTATAAACTTCGCATTTGCCAAACGTTTCAGGGATATTTTTATAAGCGCCTAAAGTTGCCAATTTTGCAAAACTTAATTTTGAAGTTGCTATTAAGCGTTTTTGTTTTTTACCATCATCACTGTCACTATAAACGACTGTTATAAGATCAAAAGAATTTGGCAGTGCTATTCTCATTCTTACAGAATCGTTTGTTGAATATATTTCTTTAACGACAAGAGGCGATGGTGATCCATAGCCAGGGAATACTTTGCCGTCTTTAGCTCTTATTCCCCATTGGTCTGGTGATTCTTTGCTATTTACACAGAATAGATCATCTTGCTTATTAGCAAGCCAAATTTCAAAATGATCATCATAAAGCCAACTGCTAGCGTTATTTATAAAATGGTCATCAACTACCTCAAGCCATAGTTCCTTTTTTTGGGTAAGCATGGCAAAAAAGTATGCATCACTAGTCTCACCTGGTTGTCCATGAATTATAAAACCATTATTACCAGTACTATCAATATAAACTCCACAGCTACCTAAGCTAGTGGTTTGCATATCCCAAGTAATTGAGGGTTGAAAAATAGGAATTAATAATGCCTCAGTGTCATATAGTTTTGTATAGGTATCTTGTTTTTCATCTAATGATTCGCATAACGGAGTTTGACGTTGTTCAGAAAAGATAAAGTTATTCCAATCGCTAATGGTTTTACTAGAATTTGGGGAGAGAGTGTGAAAGCTTGATGAAACTTCGTGAGTAATTTCTAATGAAGATATATTAAAAGTAACCTCGTTATCCCAGCGCCATGCAGAGCCCCCACTTTTACTGTAAGTTATAGTGCCATCATTAACTTTAATAGAATCTTCACCAAGATTAGCGGCACCGTAACCATCGTTACATACGACAAATAGTAATTGCGTTTGAAATTCATTGATTGCTTTAGAAATTACCAGCCAGTATTCAAATGGCTTGCACATGTTATCTTTACTCTCAGGTAGAGGTAATTGATAAATTGATACAGTTTCACCTTTTTTTTGGCTTTGCGAGCTGAGTAATGTTAGGGGTTCGAGATTGCGACCTTGATAAATCGTTTCGATAATAGATTTTGGTAGTTTTATTTCATTTGCGTTTGCAAAGCAGGCGTTAAAATTAAATAAAAAAACTAACACTATAAAAGTTGCCATACAAATGATGTTTAAATCCGTCGTTGTAAATGTTCGATGAATTTTACGTGTAATATACATGTTGCCTTCTTATCGTGAATGTAGCCGAATTGATAGGTGTTTTTAGGTCGAGTGCTTATTTATTTTTGCCACTTTTTTGCCATAGGCCACAATAATGAGTTAGGCTGGCAGGGTCATGTGGAATCTTATCAAAACTATATTATTCTTCTGTTTCATTGGTTGTGCGACATATGGTGTTTTTTTTGTGCAATTAGGTCAAATGACGCTTGCCGGTCATATTGCCGAGGTATGGAATTCAACAGTAATTCAGAAAAAAATGCAACAAATGCGAGCTGGCGTTGAAAGTCAATTGGCACAAAAATTAAATCGTGCGCTTGCCAATAAACACCATAACGGTTCAGGTGAAACTGAGATCAGTGATTCTGATCGTCAAGAACTAGAAACCCTTTTACGTAAGAGCCAATAACTAATTACCTAATAATTGCTTTTTCTGCTATCGATAAAAAAACAAAAGTAAATTTAAAATTAGGCCTCGCCAATCAGCTTTTCTAATGTTGCAAATGCCTCAGTTAGAGCTTCTGGTTTATTACCACCAGCCTGGGCAAAATCAGGTTTGCCACCACCTTTGCCACCGATGATTTGAGAAAGTTGTCCAATTAATTTACCGGCATGAAAACGTTTGGTGAGATCAGGGGTAATTGCTACTAGTAATGTTGTTTTGCCTTCACTACTTCCACCTAGCGCTAAAATTGCAGAGCCAAGTTGTTGGCGCAAGCGATCAGCCAATTCACGTAAAGACTTAGCTTCAGTATCATCAATCCGGGCAGTAAGAACTGTGATCTCATTAATTACCCGTGCTTGCTGCACTAAATCGGCTGTAGAACTAGAGAGAGCAGCGCGTTTATTTTCTTCAATAAGACGCTCATTTTCTTTATTGCTTGTAAGTAGCGCGGCAAAGGCAGCTAGCAATCCGGTATCTTGAGCGCGGTAGTGTGAGAGCACATCATCAACTTCACTAGCACGCGCGTTAACTAATAACTGCAGGCCATGCCATAAATCACGTACCTGACGTGCTTGCACTAGAGTAAATTCATCAGGCAAGCTTATTGGATTAGCTATACTGGTATTAGCTTTTGTTGGTGAACCACCACTGTCGCTTATGGTAGCAGACAATTCTTGAGCATGTCGTACGGTTTTTATTATTGAGGTTAAAATCGGATTTTGGATATCATTTGGCTTATTCATCTTCTGAGTAAGGATATCGTAGGCGGTATTAAGTCGTTGCGACATTTCACGTATAGTAGCACGTGCTGCAAAACCTACTTGAGCTTCGATACGACGAACACCGCTAGCAACAGATTCTTCACGAGTGATTATAATTAAGCCAATATCGCTAGTATTGCGGGCGTGAGTTCCCCCACAAAATTCAACCGAAGCGCCAATACTAATAACTCGTACAATATCGCCATATTTATCACCAAAAAAAGCAATGGCGCCTTTTTGCTTAGCTTTATCAAAAGGTAAAACTTCGGTAACGATATCGTTATTAAGTGTTACCCAAGCGTTGGCATCATCTTCTATTAAAGCCAGCTGTTCGCGGGTTGGTGCTTCGAAATGCGAATAATCAAAACGTAAATGCTGTGCATCAACTAAAGAACCTGATTGTTTAACGTGTTCACCTAAAACTTTACGTAACGCGCCATGCAATAAGTGAGTGGCCGAGTGATGAGCGCGAGTATTTTTTCGGTTATTAGCATTATAACCAGCCCATATTTTATCACCAACTGCAATAGCCCCTTGCAGCAAGCGGACCTTACATATTGGCAAACCATCAATTGGTTTAACCGTATCCAACACTAAAGCTGTAAAACCGGCATCGTTGTTAGCGATACCGGTATCACCAACCTGACCACCAGATTCAGCATAAAACGGTGTTGGTGATATTAGTAAATCAAATACTTGTTGCTCAGCATTAGCTTGGTGTTCTATTTTTTTAATCTCAATACCATCTTTAACCAAAGCAATAACTTTACATTCAGTTTCGAGATATTCAGTATTGCTGTCATGATGCCAACGCCAAACACCATCACGTTTATCTAAAGGTTCAGTTTCATGGAGATAGCCGATAAATTCGATTTCACCTAGTTTTTTCTTTAACTCTTTATAGATATCAGAAATGGCCGCTTCACCAACGTCGCTGCCGCGACTGCGTTCTTTTTGCGCGGCCATTTCTTTAGCAAAACCTTCATCATCACTGATAAGTCCGCGTTCAGCTAAAATAACGTCAGTTAAATCTTTTGGAAAACCATAAGTATCATAAAGTTTGAAAACTACTTCACCAGATAATTTACTCTGTTGATGTAGTTCGGCTTGGTTCACTTCATCAGCAAGAATACGCAGACCAGTATCGAGGGTACGGCGGAACGAGCGTTCTTCAAGATCAGCTACTTTGCTAATTAAGGCCCGTGTTTCATTAAGTTCAGGATAAGTTTCGCCCATGTTTTCAACAACATCATCACATATACGGGCAAAGAATAAATTATCTAACCCAAGACGTTTACCATGGCGAATTGCACGACGCATGATTCGGCGCATGACATAACCGCGGCCTTCATTAGTGGGTTGTACCCCATCGGCAGTAAGAAAAGCAGTGGTGCGAGCATGATCTGCAATAACTCGCATTGAGACATCATCTTCACTATTACTATGAGTATAGTTTTTGCCACAGATGTTAGCTACCGCTTCAATTAACGGCATAAAGAGATCACTGTGATAATTTGAATTTTCTTGATTAATAATGGCAGTGATCCGTTCAAGGCCCATACCGGTATCAACCCCAGTTTTTTGTAAGGGTTGCATACGTCCATCGCCAAAACGCTCAAATTGCATAAAGACATTGTTCCAAATTTCAACAATACGTCCATTTTCAAAGTCTTCAGCACTTACGTCGCTATTACCGATAAGATCGTAGTGAATTTCAGTGCATGGTCCGCATGGGCCGGTATCACCCATAGCCCAAAAATTATCTTTCATACCCATATCTAAGATGCGCGCTTCGGGCAGAGTGCTTATTTTTTTCCAGTAAGTGCGCGCTTGGGTGTCAGCAGCAATACCATCAGCTCCGCCGAAGACGGTTACCCATAAACGTTCAGGATTTAAACCCCATTCTTTAGTGATAAGACTCCATGCAAGTTCGATTGCTTCGGGTTTAAAGTAATCGCCAAATGAAAAATTACCAAGCATTTCAAAGAAAGTATGATGACGCGCAGTGCGCCCGACTTCTTCAAGGTCATTATGCTTGCCACTAACTCGCAAGCATTTTTGACATGATGCGGCACGCGTATAGGGTCGTTGTTCAGCGCCTACAAAAACGTCTTTAAATTGCACCATACCTGCATTAGCAAACATAAGGGTTGGATCATTGGCGGGGATTAATGAACTCGATTTGACTATGGTGTGTCCATTTTTGGCAAAATAATCGAGAAATTCTTGGCGAATGGTTTTAGCAAATCTTTTCATGAGGGGGCAGTGTTTAGCACATTAATAACAAAGCTGTAAGCTTTGATGTACAAAAGTAGTAAATAAAATAATAAGTTGCGAATTGCATGATATAAACACTAACAGTTTAACGGTAAACAGTTTAACGGCTAACGGGCTTAGTACAAACCGGATACGCCGCTCAATTATCGTGGATAGTTAATTTGATCTGGCAATTTTTATTGCGCATTATCTGAATTATATAAATGGGCCTTTCCCCAGTCATTAAATAGCCCAATTACTTCTTTAGCTTGGTTGGCACGACAGCTAGAAATAAGAAATTCTTTGATGTCATTAAAATTCAGATGTTCGGAGTGTTGATTATATATATCGCCCAATTTAAAAATTAAATTATTTGTTGCATTACCGTAAGAATACTGCCCAGACTTATTGGCATATATGCTTTCAAGACGAACAATTTCGGTGGTTAAATCTGCCAACAGCTTAAAAGTGATATCTGGGCATTTAATGTAAGTACTAATAGTTTGGATAATTAAATCATTAGTTGCAGATACGTGACATAAAGCAGCTGCGAAAAGCTTAGTCACCCAATCAATAAAATCAGCAAAAGAAATCTTCTCAATATTATATGAATCTTGAAATTGGCAAAGCTTATTATATTGCGGTAGCAGGGTATTAAAGATCTCATGAGCATCTTTTATTTTGTTATCGTCAATGGTGTTCTTATTGGCGATGGAAAGCAGTTTAATTCCGAGTTTCTCGATGTCCGAGCGGTTAATATCTTTATATTGTTTTGAAACCGAGTTAATTTTATCTAACATATTTTTGGCGATTTTATTATCTCCATGCGCTGAAATAAGCAGTTGGCCATATAAACCACGATATTCATTATCTACTTTATCGATTGCTTTAACATAATTCTTAAAATGCTTTAGTACATTACTAGGATCAGCATATGGGTTGTTGGCCATGTACATCTTACGCCATGCAATTGCTTGCTGTTTTTCTTTTTCGGTGACGTTTGTGTCTATATCTTGGAGACTGGCGGTTAATTGATGCAACTTATCAATCTTATCCGCTGATGCCTTTGGTCCAGAAGCGTTAGTTGGAAAAAAAGAATTGTTTAATGCTTGCTGGGATCCACCATTTTCAAATGTAATAGTTGGTGCCATTTTTATCCTCATCTATCAAATTTAAATGCTAACCTTCTTTTATCTACCATAAAGTTACTTATTTTGTCTACTAATGTCCCCCAAGCTATTTTTTAAGGCTTATTTAGCCCATTCAACATGAGTTATTTTTTGTCCGACTAAATTGAAGTGAACATTTACTGGTTTTTTGGTTTCTAGGCTTTTATGTAAAATAGTTAGCCATTGAGGAGCGTTGGGTAAATCCATATGCAAGAAATACAGCGCCTGACGAAAAAAAAATGTCACTATATATCTTTTACCCTTCTGGTATTGGCTATCTAGTCTTATATGCTCAACTTCAAGATTGGATTCAATCGTATCTTCAATATGTTCCATGTATTTTTTTGCCTTTCTATATAGTGTAAAATTAAAAATGAACTGGAGCATTAGCAATATTTCTGCCAGAAGATGCGGGTAAAGCAGCGCGTAAATCACGAAAATGGTCTAAGTGTGCACTGGTGGTTGCGGGATCTCTCATATGGTCACCAGAGGCATCCCAGGTTTCGCTGCTGTAATCCCAGCCGCGAGTATAGACATCACGACTAGTGGTGCCAGATACCGTGCTAGCGGGATTGGGGTTTTGTGCGCTAATCCATTCAGTAGTTGTGACCGGTCTGCCAAGACTAAGCGATGGGTCAATAACCATACCAACCGGACCACTTGGGCTTGCTACCTGGACGATGGGTGCAACATGCCAATCCCACATCACCCCGCCGCCAGGATAATTTGCAATAGGTACATCCAATGCCCCACTAGCAGTAGTTGCGCGTACCCAAAATTTTTCTACCGGTATACCCAAACTATTAATATGTTCTGCCATACGATCAGCACGAGTAAAACAGCCATTATTTGCATATTCAAACGGGATATCTTGCTGACTAGCCATATAATTATACAACCATTGAGCTTGCTCAGCAGTAAGTGCACCACCAGCCCATTCGCCTAAAAATACCGTGGCACTACCTGCGGTGATACTGCCGACGTCAGTCATATCACCCATGCGTGACGGTGGGTTGCCTTCAACAAAGACCGAAATTAAACCACCACGAATTGTATCAGGGGGCACCCCTACACAAAATGCATGATCAGTGACCCGGGCTACCGGCTTACCTTCAATAAATACGGTGGGAGCACATGGCGGCATAATTGGACCACCAACATGCGGCGCGCCACTAGGTGCGACTAAAGGGCACGTATGTGGGTCAGCTAAACGAGCGGCAGGACGAGGCATTTGTATCCCCTTAATTTATATAAACCATACCGCCTTTGAGTTTGATTTGACCCGAAGCCGTAAACTCAAATTCAGTACCAGTAATAGTTACCTTGCCGCCGCTACTCAAGCTAATTTTACTTGCGCCACATGATAACTCAATACCACTGCTATTAAGGCTAATTGAGCTGCCGCCACAAGAAATCGAAATTTTCTTGCCTGCCTTAATAGCACGTAACAAACCCGTTTCTTCTAAATGGGCACCAGCCACCATCGTATTAATGGCACCGCCAACGGATACTGCATAGGCACCACCGACGGTAAGAGTTTTAGCGCCACCAATGGTTTCAAGGCTGGCGCCGCCGATTGATTCAGTTTTTATTGCAGCGATTTTAATATTTTGACTACTACCGATTTGCAAATCGTCGTTTACCCCTATGTTCACGTTGCGATTGATTCCGATATTGTTAGTATAATTTTTTGCTATATCAATAGAGCGGTCACCGACAACTTTTTGATCGTCGTTATTGACTATAGTGGTTGAGCGATTATTAGCAACTAACGTAGTCTGATCATTGTTGACGGTTACGGTGCGATTGCGAGCAATAGTAGTAGATTCGTCACGATTAACTTGCAAACTACGATCAGCGCCAACGGTAATACTTTGATTACCACCTATATTTATAGTTTGGCTACCACCAACCGTAATTCGATCATTGCTGTCAATATTATAGGTTTGGTTGTGAAGAATATGTGCGTTTAAATCTTTTTGAGCATGAAGAATTATTTCTTCGCTGCCGGTTGCATCTTCAAAGGTTAGTTCATTAAAACCTAAATTATTACGTGAGCTTCGTGAAGTAATCGTACTTTTTGTTTTGTCTTGCGGGAGGGTTAGCGGTGGACGATTCAAGCCGTTATATAAACAACCGGTGACTAGAGGCAAATCAGCATTACCTTGCACAAATTGCACAATAACTTCCATACCTATGCGTGGGATAAATACTGTACCATAGCCAGGGCCAGCCCAAGATTGCATTACTCTTATCCAACAAGAGCTTTCGCCATTTTTGGGGCTGAGTAGATCCCAATGAAATCTCACTTTAATTCGACCATGCTTATCGGTTTGGATCTCTTCATTTTTAGGACCCACGACAGTTGCCGTTAGGGTACCTAAAAATGGCCGTCGCAAATGCAGCGGTGGGCGATAAACAACGTTCTCGGATATGCAGACAAAATGATTATAATACTCTACGTCAGCATTAGCATCTTGGGAGAATGCACCCGGTGCGGTGCCTTCATGAACTACTTCGGTAATTAAGTAACGTGCCTCTAAGTCGCTACTATTAAGGTCACGTAATTCAAAAATGCATCCAGAGGTAAAATTAATCGCATTACTATCACCAGCGCTCGGATGCCCGTTTACTTGTTCTTGTTCATGGCGAATGCCAAGGCGTTCTTTGCGGTCGTTGCCATTATCAGTAATATTTAATGCTGGCTCGCAGTCATAAATAACGCGTTCTTGATTCACAACATCAGTTTCATGTTGTTCAATATGAACCATCATATTTGGTTGCCGCCAATCGTACTCATTTAAGATCATACTTGTTGGCATAAGTGCTTGTTCACTCTGAATACGATGCACACTTTCAAAATCACCAGCGCTGCTACCAGGATCAACAAGAGAATAAACTTCAGCATTTTGGCCAGCAGCCGTAGGATAGGTAGCGTTATCATCGACTAATACAACTTGTTCGGTACTACCACTTTGATCAAAATAAAAGCTAAGGCCTTCTTCTTGCATTAAACGGCGGACAAAATCAAAATCAGTTTCTTGGTATTGCACGCAGTATTCTCGTTCAGGCAACGAACGATGGGTATCGTTTCGTATTGTTCTCTGCAATGGAGCTAAGGCTTCATTTAGAACCTTAGTAATAATATCGAGGACTGAAATATTTTGAAATATTCTCGAAGTTATTCGTTGGGTTAATGACCACAATGCGGGTACTACTTCTATACTAACTATAATATTATTATGATCGGTGCCGACTCTTTTTACACGATGAATAATGCCGTTTATACGTCGTGACACTGCAGTTGCTCTCGTCAGCGTAACCGTGCAAGACACCCCTAAAAGACTATCAATATCAGCAGTTTGCGTAGGGTGAATGATCTCAAAGTTACCAATATATAGTTCAAATAAACGCTCAGTGAGTTTGAAACGTCTAATTTGCCAAGTACTTGATTGATTATTAATTTCAAATGTATAGCTGACAGGATCGAGGGCCACGACAAACTCCATTTTTGTAAACAACAGAACGTACTTACAAGGGTATTGCGTGATACTAAGTAATTACTAACACGAAATATTCAAACAGCCTCGAATATCTTGATCGCTATTAATTCATACAAAAACAAATTTAAATGGGTTAAAATTTACGACATGTATAGGTTCATCGATCGCAGTTACTATGGTTATGAACTAAAATTCATGTTATTAAGAGAATTATTTTAATTATTTTTAGTAAATCGTAACAAAATCTCATTTGGCGCTAGCCGAGATGTAGGTTTATAGTGTACATAATAATGGTCTCGCCCGCCAACACATGTAGCTGGGCTTAAACTGAGCAAAATTCATACCGATAACAAGTTTCAAAATTACCCGGAATGAATGTGTTGCTTTGAAGTAACGTATAACCCGTATGGGGCAGTTGAGGGTCCGTTAGCTGGGCGTATTTAGCAAGCTTGGTTTAGTTCGGTCGTTTTTAGAAAGGTTATTTAATATGAGAGAGTACCGCACGGCTCTTTCTGCGTGTGATACTGCACAAGCGCAGGAGCCAGCGTTGTCAAATAAAGAACAGCGCGGTAAACATAATAAGTTTATTTTAGTGGCGCTGGTTTTATTACTGCTGGCTTTGTTATGGACAAGCCCTGCATCACCAGCAAAATACATGGATGAGGCTTTTCGTCTTAGCTATTCGCATACTTTACAAACACCATCTCCAGATCCATTAGCCTTTATAGCAGATTTAGAGCCAGTGATGCCAAAACCAGTAACAGTGTTAACCATAGCTGATGCAGTGGCTTATGAGTTGATACGTCGCTCGCGCACACTCAATGAAACTGATGCTTTACGCACTGCTACTGTAATTGTCCATGAATCACTTGAACTTGGGTATGACCCCTTGCTCGTGTTAGCAGTTATTTACGTTGAAAGTTATTTTGATAATTATGCAATTTCACCTGTAGGAGCCGAAGGTCTTATGCAGATTATGCCAGCCACTGGCCAATGGTTAGCAGAACAAATGGGCCTCGGTTATACTTTAGCGCATACATTCGATCCAACTCGCAATGTTCGTTTAGGTATTCGTTATTTGGTTCGTTTAGAAAATCAATTTAAAGGCAATACCGCCTTTGCATTAACTGCATATAATCGTGGTCCTAGTGCTACTAAGTATATTCTTCGTCATCACAATGGCCGACTACCAAAAAATATTCGTGATGCTTATGCTAGTAAGGTGCTTTTGCGATATCGTGCATTACGGGTACTTTATGGCTCTCTGCCGATAACCTGAGTTGGTTACTTAGAGCTTGCCGTTAATTGTGTAGTTACTGAGAAAAGAATGTGTGACAATAAAGTGATGGTGCTAATACTCGCTGAGTCGTTTGCTGCAATAAAATCACTAGTATCAGGTGTTTTTTTTGCAACATTTTGTGGTAGAGATGCTCCGATTGCTATAGCTCCAGCAAATATATGCATATAGTTATCGCTACGTATCGATGATGGTTTTGCGCTATCACTGTCTGTCTCTTTGCGATATATATCCAGCAGAGTTTGTACTAGCGGCGTCTCTTCATCTACGTATCGTGCCTCACTAATATAATATGGTTTATATTCGTATAATTCTGGCCCGATCGAGTGCTTAAGCCGTTTGAGAATTATATCTAGTTTATTTGAGAATTCATTAGTCGTCATTCCCATTGGGCGGGACATTGCTATATCAAGATAAGCTTGACCATTTTGGCCGCTAAGATGAGTAGGAGCAACTACTAATCTCCCCATAAAAGGATGCTTATAAGCTAAGCCAAGTTTATAACCATAAAAATCATCATCAAATTTTTTTGCTATAAGTTTTAAGACTAGTCCAAACCCTTGGTTTTCAACTCTAACGAGTTGGGCAATACTGGCAAGGGGCCACAAGGCATTATAACCATGTTCTGGTGCAAAGGCAGGAGCAGATTTGCCAAAGACATGTACATTAATACATTGTAAAGAATTATCAACATCCATAGATATTTTAAAACCATTATTACTTCCGCGATGTCGTTTTTCTTGGTCTATCGCCGCAGCAACTTTAAGTTGTAGTTGTGCTAATGTTTCATTGACTCCAGGCATCAATTGCATATGTGCTTGATCAGGTATTACCGCTACACCATTAGTTTTTTGACCAGCTTGAGCATTAGCAACAAATGTATGATATGTTTTTGTAGATAGTTCAGTAGTTGCAGCTAAATGCCAGTATACTTGACCGTTATTTGCTATAGTAACCGGTAGAGTTCCATCAAGGGTAATAATTTGCTGTGGTAGGGTTTGGCTACTTATGTATTGATGAATTTTTTCAAGTTGCAGGTTAGTATCTAGTCCAATAATTAAAACTACTTCACCGCGCATTTTAACCAATTTGCGGCGTATAGCAGCTAGTACTATTAATGCTGTAGCAAGGTTTATCTTGTTATAGCTATTACTATTTTTATTGATACTGCCATCAATATGAGTAACTAGCCCTAATAATTTTTCCCCGGTGCCATAACTTATCTCCCATGCATAATTGTCACCAACAATTTTAAAAAGTAACCCGTGAGTTAGAGCCCATTTCTGTAGAAATGCGGCTTGAGCAGTTAGAGAGGAATTATTAATTTTTTTATAATCAGCAATTTTAGCAAAGCTAATTAGTTTTTCAGTTAAAGCCGCTATTTCAAATTGTGCACATGAATTAAGGTATTTTTGTGCATCCTGTATACGCAAAGTGTTGTTTTTTAGGTTGTCCTTATTAGATTGAATAAGTGGTGTATCAATTATTGACGCATTAAAATCTGCGCAGTTTTCTTGAGGAAGATTTGAGGTTAATGGGGGCGTAGCAAAGAGTAATTTGGATGTGGTTAAAGAAACCAACACTAATAAGCGACAACAGCGCAAGGTCATTGGCCCCCATTATTTAATAAGTAAAAACTGTTACCAGCGACCACCACCAGGTCCACCAGCACCGCTTGGTCCACTAGGCCCACCACCACTACGGCCACCACGCCCACGTCCGCCACCACCATAACCACCACGTCCGCCACCACCACCGGGTCCGCCACGTCCGCCGCCACCATAACCACTGCGTCCGCCGCCACCATAACCGCCGCGTCCGCCACCACCAAAACCGCCACGTCCGCCACGTCCACCGCGTCCACCACCACGTCCGCTGTTTTCTTGGGCTTCACTAACTCTAATGGTACGACCTCCCATTTCTGTACCATTCATTTCGGCAATTGCAGAACTAACCGAATCTTCGTTTGCAAATGTAATAAAACCAAAACCGCGTGATTGACCGGTGGTACGATCAGTAATGACTTTGGCCTCGGTGATTTCACCAAATCTGGCAAAACCCTCACGTAAACCATCATCTTGAATATCAAAACTTAAACCACCGACGAAGACTTTGTTACCCATCACTCGCTCCTGGGACCAGAATAAGCAAGATGCTTACGGTCCGTCTTTAATAAGTCTTGCTCGAAGGCTTCGTCGGTGGATTCACCCCTCATGGGCAATTACGACCGAAGGCGCCTCGCAAATCGAGCAATAACGCGCAACCTAGATATTCTCTTAATTTGTTCTCGCAAGGCATCCTTGGTATGGGCGTTTGACTTTAATTATAGTCTCGCGCCTATTTGAGGCAAGAGCAATACTTTAACTAGGTAATTTTTTTTCTTTTTAGGGACACCCCCTAGTGCACCAAAAAATCCAAAGTTTTTTCAATCGAACTTAACGACCAAACAGCAAAATCACTCAAACGGCTTGTAAATGCCTCAAGAACTACTACTGCAATCATTACACCGGCCATTGCCTTGACCGGCATAGCCATAAAATAGGCATTTAATTGAGGGGCGACACGATTAAGTATACCAAAAACTACATCTGTTACTAAAACTGCAGCAATAATAGGTGAAGCTAACAAAACCGCAGCCATGAATACATCAGCGGTTGTTCTGATAACAAAATCAGCAAGTTGGCCCATATTTTCAGGGGGAGCTAAACCAACGTTTAATGGCAATGTGGAAAATGACATAAAGAAAGCATCAAAAAAGATACCATGGGCACCTATTACTACGAAAACGATTAAAAATAACTGATAATATAGATCCCCAAATGGGGTAGCACGCTGCCCCGAATGAGGTTCTAATACTTCGGACATAGAAGTACCACGACTAGTGTCGATTAGCCTTCCTGCCATTTCCATAACCATAAATACAAGATTATTAATAAAACCGATTATAAAACCAATTAGTACTTCTTTGCCCATTAACAGTAAAAAAGGAATTGCCGTAGTCGGCAAAGGACCAGATAGAGATCTACGCGCAATCGGCCATATTATTATAGTGAATAGTAAGCCTAACCCCATTTTTACTTCCATAGGGGCGAGCTTACCGCCTAACCATGGAGTTTGGATCACCATTGGCATGGTACGAGCCAAAACTAGCCCAAGGATCATAATTTCTTGGGTGTAGTTCATCATTTCAGCAATTTTTTGTAGTAATGAAGGCATTGGTAATTTCGTAAGTTAAATCAGGGACATCCCCTAATATATTGCGGTTGGAAAGCCTTCAAAGCACATTTGGGCAAAACGCATTAACAGAGCGCCCAAAATTGGCATAAGAGCAGCCAAGGCTCCGAAAATAACAATCATTTTAGGTACAAACGTCAACGATTGCTCTTGTATTTGGGTAACAGCCTGAAAGATGGAGATCATTAAACCGACGATCATGCTTAAAACGATCGGGGGGCCGCATACAATAATGGTTACAAGTAGACCTTGATTAGTTACCTGAAGTATAAAATCGATGACTTTTTGATCCATGAATTAACCTCTAGGACTATTAATATCCCAAGACGAGGCCACGGCTAATTAGATACCAACCATCAACAAGTACGAAGAGTAGGATCTTAAATGGCAAAGATATTGTAGTAGGTGAAAGCATCTGCATACCAAGAGCCATAAGTAAATTTGCTACCACCATATCGATTACTAAAAATGGCACAAATAATATAAAACCTATCTGAAAAGCCTCTTTCAATTCACTAATAACAAAAGATGGAACAATTATTGCCCAATCTTCATCAGTGAGAGTTGCGCGATCTTGAGGTGCTCGCATTTTCCAGGCGAGTTTATAAAACATATCACGATCTTTTAAATGAGCGTGTTTAATTAAAAACCGGCGTAATGGATGTTGGCCTTCACGAACTAAATCAATCACCTGATCGACAGTAAAACTCATAATTTTTGCTTTATCTTTGCTGTACCGTGCCATTCTTTCTTGAGATTGGTGATAAATCTCTAAACCCACTGGCATCATGATATATACAGTAAGAATAGTAGCAAGTCCGGTAATTACTTGAGTTGGCGGAATTTGCTGGGTACCTATGGCCTGGCGCACAATTGAAAGCACAACTGCAATTTTTACAAAACTTGTCACCATGATGAGGATGAATGGCACCATCGCAAAAACTGCGAGAGCCGCCAGCAACACCATAGGACGATTGGCAACACCAGCATCGGTAAGATCGCTGCCACCTAGAATTTTACTTATGCTTTGAGCAGATACAACATTGCTACTTAAAGTAATTGCAATACCGATTAAAAATGCCAGACTACGCTGATGCCATTGCCGTTTTTGCGTTTGCATTATTAAGGCCTCTCGTTGTTATCGTTTGGTTTTGCGAAGTCTGGCTCAACGCGTTCTGTTTGTGAAAATACTTTAGCGAACGAACCCTGATTTTCTGTTGCCTTTTGATTGATATCAGCTAGTAGTGTTATCCCTTTGTCATTTCCCGCGCCTATCAAATACTTATATTTACCAAAAACCTCAATGATGAATAATGTATGACGAGTATCAAGAGGGCAACGTTCGATTATTTTTAATATACCTTGAGTGCGGATTTTACCTCGCCCAAGACGCCAAAGCACGATTTTGCCAAGGCCGTAAATTAAGGCTACCACAAAAGCTAACGATAATAACGTTCGCCAAATTTGACTCATCAAACTATGGCTTTCGTCTTCATGGCTTTTATCTTCTTTAGATTTGGTATTACTAAGGCTAATATCGTATGAGGATGGCGGTGGTTCTTTGGCATTTAGGTCAATATTAGGAGTATTTTTGTCAAATAGTGTTTGAGTACTATTAGCTTTTGTATTTTCTGATGTAGCTATATTAATATTAGTTTTAAGCGAGTTTTCCGGTATGGGTTGTTTATCGCTAGCAGCGAGAACGAATAATATTGAAAATAATATCTGATACATGAGATTTATTTTAAGGTGCCCCAATAATTTGAATTAAACGAACGCCGAGTTCACCGTCAACTTCAATAAGTTCACCACGAGCAAATAGTTTACTATTTACTACTAGGTCAACTGGGTCATTGGCGCCGCGGGGTAAGCGTAATACTTGGCCCTTATGCAAACGTACGACTTGAGCAGTGTTCATGCGAATACGCCCAAGTTCAATGACCACCGGTGCATCAATATCACGTAGCAGACCTTCGGTCTCTTCTAAGTTTGCTTCATTTAGAGCTTGATTTTCAGACATAGTGTTATCGATTTCTTTATCCGGGTTGACTTCTTCAGTCATCGGCATCTCCACAGGTTGTTCTTCAACAACAATCTCAATTATTTCAGCGCGTGGTTGTTCTTCTTCGGTAAAGCGACAACGCAATCCGCCATTTTTGCCCGCGCCGATACGAACAAATAGCTCACCGCGAATGCTATCAGCAGTTTTTAAAAGGCTATGATTTTCAATGATAATAATATCGCCATGTTCAAGATTAGCAAAATCTGCAGCATGCAAATCAGGCAGAGTTGCGATTTCAAAGCGAGCCGAAACTTCTGTATCACTAAGTGTTTGCAGAATAGTCTGCATATAAATTTGTTCTAAAGAATTAGCACCGCTTTGCGCAATGGTTTTACCAAAAGACTCGGTAACCAGGCTGCCCGGAATGAGAATACGAGCATAGCCTAAGCGTTTGCCAACAGCGACACGAAAACCTAAAACAACGTATTCTGATTCACTATCAATTAAAAATTGCACATCATCTAATTTTTGTGAAAATTTATCTAAAGTTAAAGCAAGTTCATGGCCGGTTTGCATTCCATCATGAAATAAAGACAATATCTTAAGCAGCAAAAATGAAAGTACCCCTTCTTCAATTTCAGTAAGTGGCCTTATTATTCGGTGACTTTCACCTGTGCCACCTAGCAGTCGTTCAACTGCAAAAGCTGCAAGGCTAAGATCTAAATCAACAATTATTTTATGTTCACTAGGAGCTGCGCCAATTACTAGCAAACAGCTAGTTGCTGGTATCATGGGAGCAATATCGCGACGAGCGATGATTTTCATATCAGGAGGTAATACGTTGCAGGGCTCTTTTAAATATCGCTGCAGTAATTCTACCAAAGTTGGATAAAATTCGGCTTCAAGAGGACGACTACCGAAATAATTCATCATTGTCGCTTCTAAAGCGACTTCGGTGCGGCTCATCCGCTTAAGATTAGTAAATGTAAAAGGGCGAATTGATGTCATACGTGAAGCTGCCAATTTGGCAATCGACGCTAGCACTACCTTTGTATAACTTCAAGTCGTTCGAGTGTAAGACCTCGGTGACCGAAAGCTCGTGCTAAGGCGCCTTCACTCGCTTTTACTAAACGAGCGACATTTTTATCATCGGTGTGGAATTTGCATGAAATTTTTCCGCCATTGCTGACGATATCTAATCTAGCTCCGCTTAATATATCGCTTTTTAGCTCAATGGTAAATTGGCTTAGCCCTTCTGCGTTTACTCCCGAAAAAACGCGGTTAACTATAGTTTCAAGTAAGTGTTGGGGCAGAGTAGCTTGATGACCTGCATGTGCATGTGCAGCAGCTTGAGCTTGTATTGCCATATCTTGTTGACCTTGCTCTGAGCTGTTACTGCCATCATTATCTTGTGAGCCACTATTATTTTTATTGTTTGCATTACCACCCTGATTATCATCACCAGAAATGGCTGCTAAGCGGTCTGAATCGAGACGTGCTTGTTCTTCACGCTCTTCTGCCTTAAATGTTTCATTGCGCTCTTCTTTGCGTTCAGCTTCGCTTAAAGAATCATCACGTTGAACAATATTATCAACGCGGGATTGCTCAACTTGTTTTTCGCCTTGTTTTTCTAGCATTTTATTTAACCTACGCGCATCAATACCACTGCGTGCTAAAAGCGCGCTATTTGCTTGATGACGAGCGGTGGCTTTTTGTTGCAGTTGCGACTTATTTTTTGCCTGCATTTGCTGTTTGAAGGCGTTTTGTGAAGCTACCTGTTTTTCGGCTACCAGCTTTTGAAAATTTTCGCCGACTTGTTTGCTTTTAGTGCGCTGTAAATCTTCAGCGCGACGTTTGTCATCATATCTTTGAGCTTGTCGTTCTTCTTCTACTCGAGTCATACCTATACCTACTTTGGTTTATACTCTTTCGGTTGTTTTTTGCCATACAGCAACTAAAAACGATCATTTCGCATAAATATTTGTTGTGCTAACTCATCCATATTTTCTTCTTCCTTTTGTTGAATTTTCTTTTTCCATTCTTCTATTTGTTTTTCTTTATGTTTTTCAAGGGCTTTGAGCTCTTGATTTGCTAGCATTAATGCCTGACGTGCATTGTCCATTTCTTGTTTTTTATATTCTACGACAGCTTTTTGCGCTTCGATAGCTTGCTTTTGCATTTCTTCTTGTTCTTGCAAGCGTTGAATGTAGGTATTGGCACCAACTACATCTTGTGCCGACATTTCGCCCCGCATAGATTTTTCAGCATATTCACGGCGTTTTTGTTCACGGCGAGCTTCCATACGCTTAAGCTCAAGCTCCATTTGTTTTTGTTTTTCTTCTTCGCTTTTATGCGCAGCTATAGCCTCGCCAAATGCTTTTTCAGCTTCTTCTTTGTTGCGTTCGCGTATTTCGAGTAACGCTTGCAGTCGATACTCGGGCGTATTAGCCATCTATTTCTCCAGCAGATAGGAGCCGACAGGGTAATGTCCCTTATCTTGCCTTATCTTGCATCAGCAAAAAGCGCGACTAGCTTTTGTATAGTTGTTTCAAAATCATCATATTCATCGGTGGGTTGCCTTAAGAAAGCCTCAACTTCTTCGATTTTATCGATAGCATAGTCAGTTTTAGGATCAGTGCCATATTGATAAGCGCCAAGCAGAATCAAATCACGCTGCTTTTCATAAATTGCTAACACTTCGCGTAATTTGCTGGCGGCTTGTTTATGTTCGGGACTGACAATTCCAGTCATAACACGTGATAATGAAGGCAATACATCAACCGCTGGCCAATGATTACGTGCACCTAAAGCACGATTAAGAATGATGTGACCGTCAAGAATACCACGCACTTCATCAGCGATAGGTTCATCCATGTCGCCGGCTTGCACCAAAATAGTATACAGGGCGCTAATCGAGCCACTTTCGTTATTACCGGTGCGCTCCATTAAACGCGGAATTTGTGCAAAAACACTCGGAGGATAACCTTGCCGTGCGGGTGGTTCACCAATAGCAAGGCCAATTTCGCGTTGGGCGCGGGCAAAACGAGTCGAACTATCCATCATATACATGACTTTTTGGCCCTGATCGCGAAACCATTCTGCAATTGCTGTAGATACAAATGCACTTTTTAAACGCACCAGCGCAGGTTCATTTGAAGTGGCAACTACTACAACAGATTTTTTACGGCCTTCGTCGCCCAACGATTCTTCGATAAAATCAAGAACTTCGCGACCACGTTCACCGATTAGACAGGTAACGACTACTTCAGCCGCTGTATTACGGGCAATTTGGCCCATTAGGGTAGATTTGCCGACACCAGAACCCGCAAATAGACCAATACGTTGGCCCAAACCAAAAGTGAGCAAACCATCGATAACTCGTACCCCCATAGCGATGGGTTCAGTAACACGTTTTCGTTTCATCGCATCAGGAGCAGGTCGGTCAACCGCCCAATCAGTTAGATCAGGAATGTTATCAAGGGGAGGGCCACCATCAATTGGTCGGCCTAAGCCATCAATAATACGACCAAGTAAACCCCAACCGCATTTAATCGAAAAGGGTTTACCGCTGGGGATAACTTCACAATCTGGACCGATACCATATGCTTCGCCCAAGGGCATTAGCATTACCGCTTCATCACGAAAGCCAACAACTTCGCAAGTCACGCGGTGCTGGCTGCCGGTATCGATATAGCACATTTCACCAATGCGCACGCCGGGAACCGTGGCTTTTATTACTAAACCAGTGACTTCAGTCACACGACCGCGAACATTAATGGTTTCGGCTTGTTCGACAGCCTTGATATATTTACTAAGATCGATAATTGGCGCTGTGCTCGCCATGAACTCTCCGTTTAGTATTTTGAACTATTTATTATAACTAATAAAATCGATAATGGTCCATACTGATAAGTAAATGAACATTATTTTAAAAAATTTCCGCCAAAAATATTGCTTTTTTATAAGTTTTTGCTGTTCTTTTTCAGCCAACAGCATTGGTGACAGACACCGTTAGCATCTTGAGTGTTGCCTCCATTCTTATAACCCACCGTTATTAATGCGGAAATTTTTGGTGGCACTTGCACAAATGTAATAGGGGTTGACAGTTAGGTAAATAAATTTATTGATACTTGTGGTTGAGTATGAAGGCTATTGATTAAAGGTCGTTAGTCCAATCTGGTAGGTTTTTTGCATGTTGGTATGCTTTATTAATGGCGTCTTGCAGAGCTTTTAGTTTTTTGTTCATATCATCTGGTATCATTTTTTGAGCTTGTATTAACTTTGCTTTTTGTGCTTTTAGCTGATCTCGTTCCTTAGTTAATTCGGAAAACAATTTAAAATCCTCGCTAATATATAAATAAGGATTTACTTTTTTTTCTTCATTAATAAATTTTAAAAGGGTTTCAAGTGCCTTAATTTCTTTTAGATGTGCCTTAGTAAACTGTTTGTAGCCATGGTCAGCATTATCATGATTACTGCCATCAAAGCTTTTATTATCTTCACAAATTGAATTATATTGATCTCTTAGCGTAGCCAAACTATCTCTGAATTCTTTTGATACTCGTCCAATATGGTCAATTAGAGAATTTTTATTGGTAGTAGCTTCAGGTAGGCCATATTTTTTTGCGGTATTTGACGATGTTACTTGGTTTGGGTAATGCGGAGTTGGGCTCGATTGTTCATCAGTGCATGTAGCTACTATCTGGTTTGCGCTTGGTTTTTTATCTGTTGGAAAGATATCTATACTGGCAGTGAGTAGATTTTTAAGCTTAGTGCGTAGAGTATTTGTATCAGCATTTGTTTGATTGACTGGTAGATCTGGAGCTTGTAGGTCATATACAGGATGACATCGCGTAATTAGCGATAATATTTCCCAGGCTAATTCCCCAACCGTTATATTATTATCAGCTTTGCAAATGTTATTGGGGTTAGCTATTGTTTCTTGATAAATTGCGATGATTTTATCCCAATTGATGTTGATATCTTTAATGCTAAGGTAATCAAGCTCTTTAATACGGGAATTTTTATTTGATAATTTGGCAATGAGATTTTTTCCAACAAAACGTTCGTAAGATGGCCTTTGCGAGATTTGATCGATTTCACATAATTCTTGATTAGAAATTGAATTAAGATTTGCCATATAGAATTCCGTATTTTTAAAAATCCTTGATTTTGATTATCGGTAAATAAGGTACAAAGTTGCTGTTTAAAAATTTTTAGAAGTGAAGTAATGATGCTGGGCACTATTAAACTTAACATTATATTTATTACCGCATGATTATCAATTACAACGCTTCTCTTTGTTGCCAATCAGTTACCAATTTTTTAAGACGAGTTTCGGCAGAGATGCCGCTTTTAACTTCTACCCAGATCCCATCTGATAAACCAATTTCAATCTGACGACGTTCAAATTGTTGTGGTGTGGTTTCAATTTCAACAAAGGTTTTATCTTTATCATAAACTATCCAAGCCTCATTAAGGCTTAATACTTGATCACGCTTGGCGACAATAATATCAGCGTTGGCACTATAGTTAGAACGCATAAAGTCACCTTCATCAAGTTTGACCGCAGCCCGCACTTCAAATTCAATAGTGCCTTCACGTATTTGTCCTTTGGGTGCAATATATTCAAGAGCGCCGGAAAATTTTTTATCACCAAGAGCGCCGACAGTTATTGAAACCGGCATAGCGACTTTTAGCCGGCCAACCTCGGCTTCGTCAACACGACCCTGAAAAATAATATCTTTCATATCAGCAACACTGGCGATAGTAGTGCCTTCATTAAAAGTATTGGCCTCAATAACGCTGCCGCCTTCTTTAACTGGTACTTCAAGAACCATGCCTGGTATAGTTGAATAAACCAAATTAGCAACATTACCTGCCTTTTTAGCGGCGCCAACTTTAAGTAATTGCAAATTATTTTCGGCGGTCTCTACTTCTTGTTCATGCAGTTTATAGCTGATTTCGTGACGCGAAAATTCAATATCAGAAATGGCATTATCTGCACGTAATGTTTGATAACGCTTAAATTCAGTTTTAGCATTGGTTAAATTTAATTTTGCTGCATTTAAAGTAGCCTCGGCTTGATTTACTTTTACTGCATCAGGAATAATTTGAATTTCAGCAAGTAAAGTTTTACGTTTAACAAAGTCACCTGGCTCAACATAAAGCTTACTAATTACTCCTGATATATGGGCTTTCATCGCTACTTCTTGGCGCGGCACAATTGAGCCGGGAGCAACAATCTTTTTAATAATGTCACGTATTTCTGGAGTAGCGGTTTTATATACAATCGGTTTTTCATGTGCTTTTTTATAAAGATAAATTAGAGTCCAAATAAAGGCACCAAGAACAATCACTGTAATAAACAATGGTAATAGACGACGCATCATTCGGCCCTCAATGCTTCAACAGGGTTAATGCGAGCTGCGTAACGAGCTGGTAGTAGACCAGCTAGTGCTCCAGAAATCATGAGCACTACAACAGCAAGCACAGCAGTATTAAAATCAACTTCAGGTTGATTAAGTGGTGCATCTTTTATTTGGCTTACAACACGTGATATGACATCAAGCAAACCCACACCAGCTACTAAGCCAGCATAACCAGCAATTGAGGTGAGCGCGATAGCTTCTTTAGTAACCATTGCGATAATAGCTATAGGTGTTGCCCCCAAAGCTTTACGAATACCAAACTCGCGGGTACGTTTTTTTACCGTCACTAACAAAATATTGCTGACGCCGAGGATACCCGCTAGCAGTGTAAGCATGCCAACAAACCAAACAAATTTTTCAATGCCATCAAAAAGCGAGGCTAGTTGATCAAACTTTTCGGCTCCATTAAAAGAGCCTATGGCTTGTAGATCGTCTGGATGTACTTGATGCCGTAATCGTAGTGTGCTTTTAACAATATTTTCAGTATCAATTGCAGGGGCCGAGGGCGACAGAGTCAAGGCAAACCAATGAACGCTATTGCGCATATTAAAGGCCTGCTGACAGGTAGAAAAAGGAATAATTACCGCTGAGCGAACACGGTCACCCAAGAGCCCGCCTTTATCAGAATCTATTGTACCAACGACTTGAAAATTTACTCCTCTAATTTGTATATATTTACCGATTGGGTCAGTATCAAGAAAAAGTAATTTGTTGGCGTCGACACCTATAACTGCGATTTTGCGCGCTTCATTAAGGTCGCGATCATTAAAATAGCGTCCGCGTTCTATTAAAAATGGTTCAACAAACTTGAAATCGACAACATCACCAGTGACCCGAAAAGTACCGGTGTGTTTGCTCGCCGTAACTTGCTCATCACGCCAGATACCTAAACGAAGTCGTGGGGCGACGTATTCAATACCAGATATGCGAGCGATAGCATCAATATCATCGTTGTTAAAACGAACATAACGACCAGGTTGTAAACCTTGATATGGTATCGAGGTGCGCTCACTCCATATGTACAAGCTGCGAGTGACTAAACCACTAACATTTTTGCGGGTGCCGTGTTCAAACCCTTTACCAAGTCCGAGCATAACAATGAGCATAAATACGCCCCAAAAAACACTCATAGCGGTAAGTAGCGTACGAAACTTGTTGCGTTTAAGAGCAACAACAATTTCTTGCCAAGAATCTAACCCGATCATTATTGCCCCTCACGTAAAGCTTCAACCGGGTTAATGCGAGCGGCGCGTAATGCCGGAAACAGGCCGGCAAAGATACCGGCAAGCACTAATAAACCAGCAGCTACTAAGGTAACCCCAATATCTACCGAGGGTGAACGCATATACGGAGTGTTTTTAAGAAAGCTTCCAGCTAATTCTATTAAAAATACACCACTAACTAGACCAGCATATCCAGACAGGGTGGTGATTAAGGCCGCTTCCACCATCACGGTACCCACGATAGATTTAAAGGTTGCCCCGAGAGCCCGACGAATACCAAACTCACGGGTACGCTCTTCAACGGCAATTAACATGATATTGCTGATACCAACGACACCGGCTAAAAGGGTACCAGCGCCAACTATCCACATAAAAACCCGCACCCATAAGATTATTTGCATAATTTTGTTGTACTCTTTGAGATTGTTATAAAGCTGAATAGCGCGGAGATCATTGGGTGCAACATGATGACGTATACGCAACATACTTAACACTTGCTCAGCAATATGTTGGCTTTGTGTAACGCTAACATTACCAACAGTAAAGGCTAAGGCGTGTATACGATTGGGTTCTTGGTAAGCTAATTGTGTTGTAGTTATTGGCACATAAATTGTTCTTTGATCGGCTTCGCTACCCTCATCTGCAAACTCGCCGACAACATGATAATTTTGACTACGAATTTCTATTAGCTCACCAAGCGGATTTTTTTTTGCAAAGAGGATTTCACTAACTTTAGAACCAATAATGGCAATTTTACGTCGATGGTTAATATCTGCTTGATTGATAAAGCGGCCACGTAGCAATTCTATTTGTTCAATGGTTAGCAAACCCGGATGCACTCCATTGACTGTAAAAGCTGAATGTTTGGTGCCAACTTTTACTTGAAATTCTCCCCAAAAACTATATTTACCTGAGATGACTTTAACCCCGGGGATTTCGCGTTTTATCGCTTCATAATCATCGTTGGTTAATTTTATATCGCGTCCAGGTTGGCGGCCTGCATAAGCTATACTTGTACGCGAAGTCCATACCCAAATAGTAGCAAGGTCATTTCTTCTAAATTCCCAACGTACCCCATTTTCAAGGCCATTACCTGCACCGAGCAGTAATGCTAACATGAGCATGCCCCAACTTACACTAAGTGCAGTGAGAAGGGTGCGAAGTTTGTTGCGTCGCAGTACATTTATTATTTCAGCAAAATGTTCAAATAACATTGAGTTAAAATTTTATATGGTTAAGGATTATCGTCGACCACTTGGCCATCGCGTAAATGAATAGTGCGGTGGGTGCGTTCGGCAATATCGTGTTCGTGAGTGACCACAAGAATAGTTAGTCCAGCTTTGTTGAGTGAATTAAACAAGTCGAGTAATTCATGTGAGGTAGTAGTATCGAGCGCGCCTGTAGGTTCATCAGCTAATAAGAGTTTTGGTTGAGTAATTAAAGCGCGAGCAATTGCTACTCGTTGGCATTGACCGCCAGATAATTCATTGGGGTAATGATGAGCACGGTCAGCTAAATCAACCTGCGTTAAATAATCTAAAGCTTGTTGATGACGTCGTCGCCGTGGGATGCCTTGATAGTAGAGGGGTAGAGCCACATTTTCTAAAGCAGTTTTAAATGATAAAAGGTTAAAGGCTTGAAACACAAAACCAATAAAACGATTGCGATAGCACGCTGCCTCACTATCGCTTAAGTTTTTAACTAATTGAGTATCTAAATAGTATTCACCAGTGTCGTAATTATCGAGAATACCAAGAATATTTAGTAAAGTCGATTTGCCTGAACCTGAAGGACCCATTATTGAAACAAAATCACCAGCTTTAATATTTAGGTTTATATCGCGTAAAACATGCAGCGCTGTCGGCCCGCTTTGGTAAGATTTATTAATTTTTTTTAAATGAATCATGACCTATCCAGAGAATAAACCATAAGCAAATACCGGTTGTCACGGGCATAAACTGATATTTTTCAATAAGTTGCATAGGATTATAAAATAAAAGAGAACATTTTGATGATTTTTTCGATAATTAATTCTATGTTGCATCTTGTCATTTTTTTAAGGTTAATTGCAGTGTTAAGCAAAGAATATTCTCACTTTTAATAGGAAGGGTATAAAATGGCTCCAGTCGCACCACCAATTAAATCTAAAACTGCAGAAACAGCTAAGCCTATTCCAGAGCTGGGTAATAATTCGCCTAAAATTTATCGCCTTGAGGGTAATTTAGACGAGGTAAAAGTTGAACTTTTTTCAACCGATGTAATGTTAAAAAATATAGAACGGAATATTAAAAAATGGACGGGCAATTGTGATAGCTTGCCAATTATTCAAACGGATGACTCGAATAATGCAGATGCAGACACAACTGCGAAGACGCAAGGGTCAATTGATGTTAAACCGACTAAAGCTAGCAATAAAGAAGAGTCGATATGCAACAGCATTAAATTATTCCCGAAATTTGTAGTTAATTACGGCAATAATCAAGAGCAATTATCTAGCGCTACTTGTCTAGAAAATGGCAGCATTGAAATTACTTGTTCATCAACTAAAGGCGAAGGTTGCACATTTATGTGCCAAGTTGATGAATTGCAAAAATATGATCAACTATCTTTTAAGCTACGAGAATTTCATTTGCAATTTTCTACTGATGAATTTTCCTCAAAGAATCAGTCGGATTTTACAATTAATCTTTATTATTATACCGACCAAAAAATTTCTGTGCCGGTTTTTATTAATAAAACAGATAAAAAAGGTTTTATTAATTTGGCAATAAACACCGCACATATTAAAACGGTAAAAAATGGCAAGCTATTTTTTGATATTGAAGTTGTTAAAGATGGTTTTACAATGACCCTTAGCGATATTTGTTTAGGCAATAAGCCACCCAAAAAATCATGGCAAAAGCAAATTGGTGATTTTTTCTCTAAATTCAAAAAGCGCTAAATATTAAGTTGCTAATTTTGCTAATTTACGCCATTTTTTTGCGCCAATAGCTGCTTTGTGGCCAAATCTTTTTTATGAATCTCGTATCAATTCCTAATGAAGCTGAGCGTCGCCGTCGTCCGCGCGTACCCGTAGAACTTAACATTGAAGCCCTTGATAATGGTCCTGATTTGCTGGCTCATGATATTGGCATAGGCGGCATGTTAGTGTCGACTATGCATCCGCGTTGGCCGGGGCAACACATACGAGTGCGTTTTAATTTGCCAACCGGTGGTCGTGCGATTCGTGCTACTTGTCGTGTATTAGATTTAGTTGAAGTGCCAAAAGGTATAGGTTTGTCGTTGCAGTTTTTGGCGTTAGCCCCTAAGGCACAATTAGAAATTTTACGTTTTGTAAATATGCGGCTTAAGGGTCAAACCAAAGAGCAGCCGCAGCTACACTAATAAGCAAAAAAATTCAATAAGCATTAAGCTTTAATATTAGAAATCAACTTCATCTTGTCATCGTTGTCTTGCTTCATCATGTTAGTGATGGTGTTAACTGCTAACGAATAATCTTGATATTTAGCTTGCAGATCGAATTTTTTGAGTTCAGTCATATCACTGACGTTTTGTTTCATGGTATCAAGCTCGGCCAGTAGTGCCTCGGCACCGGCTTTATTGAGCATTTCAGTGCGGGTAGTAACTTGGCGATTGCCATCTTCATCATAAGTGACTTCAGTCCAAGTGAATTCTTGTTCAGCTTCAGGATCATCGCCCCAATTGGCTATCATGTCTGCTAATTCAGTGTAGCAGTTACGCAATTCGCGAGAGAGTTCGGTGTTAGCGGAGACGTCTTCGGCAAAACCACGCAACCAGCTTTCCATACCGCCTAAAGCACACAAAATAGCGTTTTGGGTACCAACAGTTTGAGCATCAGAAACTGGGCCTAAAACATATTTAGTCTGCTCAGAAGCTGTAAGTGACGATAAATTAGTAACTACGAAGTTGCCATTTAATATATCTTCGCCCAATTTAAGGCTGCCAGCAATAGCCGCTTCTTGCATTTCTTCAGGTAGCGAAGCGTAATAGGCATTGATTTGAGCCTGGGTGTCAGGATCAAGCGAAGAGGTAAAGCCACTTAAATCAGTGGATGTGACATCATAAGAAGTAGTTATTTTGTCGATATCAAGACGCTGTTTTTCTATCTTATAAGCGTCAACGCTGGTAGTGGTCTGAACTTTGTCGACTTTGTTAATGGTATTGACGGCCATGGGTCTTTGCCTTTCGAAAATCGCTAAATTATAAGTGTTGTTAAACCATACACCTTAATTTAACTTTGGGTTATCTACTTTTAAGGTTTATGGATCGCAATAAATTGTTGCAATTCTTTTCGTTGGATTAAAAAGCGTAGTAAATCCCCAGATTTAGTATTATCCACATAATTTTTTAACTCACGGGCTCGGCTAATGTTTTGTCCATTTATACCATTAATAATGTCGCCAGCCATGAGACCAGCGCGTTCTGCTGGGCTTGCGGCATCTACTGTTTTGACAACTACTCCAGATACCTGCTCGAGATGAAATTCTCGTCTAAGTTCTGCGGTGATATCTGACACTATTAAGCCTAAACCATCGCCAGCTTCTGATGAACCTTCGGCAATTCTTTCTTCGTTAGTAGGAAATTCAGATAATTTCATGGTTAATGTTATTTCTTGTTTATTGCGCCAAATTTTTATGCTAATGGGCTTATCTATTCCGGCCATACTGGCTAATAGTGGTAAATCACTAGCAGTTTTTACTTGTTCGTCAGCAAAAGCTAAAATGATATCACCAACTTTTATGCCAGCGTTGCCGGCCGGACCATTTGGTTTTACATCAGCAACTAAGGCGCCCATAGTTTGAGTAAGGCCATAACTTTCGGCTAACTCGGTGCTGAGCGGTTGAATGCGAATACCCATCCAACTACGGACGAATTTACCTTTATTTTTTAGATCAGGTAGCATGGCTTTTACCATGTTAATTGGTATGGCAAAACCAATGCCCGCACCTGCTGAATTAACGGCAGAATTAATGCCAATGACTTCGCCTTGAGCATTGATAAGCGGACCACCAGAATTGCCAGGATTGATCGAAGCATCGGTTTGTAAAAAGTCATAAAGGCCAACACGACCTGATGGAGCAATATCCCGGCGTTCTTTGGCTGAAATAATACCTACGGAGACTGAATGTGAGAGTCCAAAGGGATTACCAATAGCAACAACCCATTGCCCGATACGCACAGAATCTGAATTACCTAAAAAAGCTACAGGTGCATTTTTGATCTTTGCAGCTTGTATTAAAGCAACATCATACGCAGGGGCCGTACCAAGGACTTTACCGGTTAAAGTTTTTTCAATGCCATCTTTGCTTGCGTAGGTAACTTCAATAAGATCAGCATTTTCAACTACATGATAGTTGGTGAGAATTAATCCATCTTGAGAAATGAAAAAACCGCTGCCGATGCCTTTATTACGATATTCGCGGGGAACATCAGGACCAAAGAAAAATTCATAAGGCAGCTTTTGCGTGCGTGCCATGACTTTATGTTCGACTTGAATGCTTACCACGGCAGGTACAAGTTGGTCGGCCAAAGCAGCAAAATCAGGAGGTGGTTTACTGCCTAAATATTTCGAACCGGTAGGGCGTTCTGACCAGAGATGTTGTGGAGCAGCAAAGGATAATTGCGGAATAAGCAAAAGGCTCATAATACAAATGCGGTAAGGCATGCATAGATCTCCAAACGATTTGAAATAATTATTGAATCCTATGAATTGATTTCATTAGCAACTTATTCCAGAGAACGAATGATTTGGCTAGCAAGCAAGCTTAGGCTCAATAAAGCCATGCAAAAACAATATGTTATAGACGCTCGCTTTCGCCTTGAGTAACGAGAAATTTTATAACTATAACGCGTTGATTTTATTGATTGCGCTAAACTCCGTCGCGTGTGTTTAAATGTAAAAAATAAAAAAATACACAATTTTTTTTAGTGAATAACGATAATATAAAAGAATCATACTGGCACTAAGTGCAAAAATATAAAATTTGAAAGCTAATTAACGGTGATATTGCCGATAACTAATAAAAAAGCATCATCAAGAGCTGCAGGCTCTCATGATAATGATGCTGAAGCAAAAGCAACTTTGACTAAAAAAGAGCCAGTCAAGAGTAAGAGGCGATCCGTTGCTTTTGCGAATACAACCAATAATAATAATAATAATACCATTAAAGTCACTTTAAAAAAGGCCGCATCTGATAATTACGAAACCATAGATTGTCCAATAGTTACAATAAATCCAATGAGTGTTGGCGATATAGCAGCCACTACAGCCAAAACTCTTGATGAAGCTTATCAGAAAAATGAAGATGCAAATTCGCCGGCGGTATATTTGCGTATACAACGCGCTAAAACCGAATTACGCGCAATCATGAATAATACTGCGAAAATTAGAATTGAAGAAAGTGTGGCACGATATATAAATGATATAGTGCAAGAAAAAATTTATAACAATGGAAGTCTTAGTGAAATAAAAAACTCGTATATATTTGATGCTGAAAATACATGGGTTTCACCGACAGCCACATTTTTACAAAATACACCTAATGTAAAACAAGCAGGTAGTGATACATCAATATCTCCTGATTCTACTGTCAATAAAACAAACTTTCTAGTTGATGATATAATCAAAACACCAGGATACCAAGCAAACGTGCAGTTTATAGGGGCGTTTGCTGCGCTTAGTGACCTGCAACTGCGCGAAAGTTTGGGTGAAAAGCAATACATAATTTACCAAGCATTGATGCAACAGAAATTAGCTTTATCAGAGGACCTTAATGCTACAAGCAGTAAATTGAAAGATTGGCGTGAGCGGCATGCAGATAAAAAAAGCATGGTGCGTGCAGGTTTAGGGGTATTAAGCGCGGGGGTTAGTCAGGCACGTGATATATATGAATGGCAATCATGGCGAAATGGCTACAGCCCCACGCAAGCAAATATAATAGACGCTAGCGCGGCAGAATTTGACAAATATGCGGGTGATCCTCTGGCTGCATTTAACGAGACCGCTGATAATCCTGAATTATATACAACAGCTAGCGAGCATGAGGTAATTGCCCATACGGAGCAAGCGATAAAAGCCATTGAGGATGCCTGTATAATTATACTGAGTGGCAGATCAATTACCCCGAAGAATGTTGACATTACTGCAGATCCAATTTTAGCGAGCCTGGCAGAGTTCTCAGTAAGCAATGATAAATATCTGGCGAACGAAAAGATATATGCTAACCGTGTAGTTTTTCTGCAACAAACAGCAAAAGCCGGTAGAGTGGGTGATGCGTTATTGGCATATCAATCATTAGCGCAAGCGTATTTAAATTTGCCAAGCGCTAATAAAGAAAGTTTTAATTATACTAAAGATGGTAAAGGTTCATTAACGCTTGCAATTAATACCGTCTTGCGCCGTCATGATTTAAATGGCCATAAGGTTGCATTATCAATAACTGATTTAGTCTCGCCGCAAGTTCGTTGTTTAATAATCGACTATTGGGGTGAAATTAAAGCGGTATATCAGTCCCAAATTACGGGTGAGCCAGAACGTAAAGCAGAAAAATTTGTTGCCTTTGATACAGAGTTATATAGCAAAGAAATAGGGCGCCTTAAAGACATAGAGGAGAGTGCAAGTCATACCAAACTACATGATATATTAAATAACCAAACAATAAATGCAATATTTGCAAATATTAAAGATGCTGAGCCTTCATATATCAAAAAATTTGGTGATGGCGTATTGTCATTTATTGATTCACCGCAACTATGGGGCATGGTTGGGGTTGGCACTTTAACCAGTGGGGTAGCTAGTGGTTTAGTTCTTGGCTCAAGAGCGGTAACGGTAGGCGAATTAATTAATTATGCGCGTACCGGCTCATTAAGTGTTGAAGCCATTGGTATGTGCGCGGCAACGGTAAGCATAGACGGTATAGCTTTTCATGCAGGTATGAATATATTTAACGAAGTTATTGGTGAATATGAGCAAATTAACAATAGTGAATGGAGTTATATTAAAACTATCTTAATGATGGGGGCAATACAGCTTGCAACTAGTGCGCATTTTAGCCGTGTCCAAAATAATGCGATTAAACGCCAAATGCGCGCTGCAGAACAAAATAAAAATATACTAGTACCAGCAACAAACTCAGTGCCAGCGCATTTAATTAAAGCCGAGCCATCTAGATGGGTTAAAATTGGTAATTTCGTTGATGATGCGGCAAGTAATACCATAGAAGCGGGGCGCTATTTTAGCGAAGAAGCACTGTGTTTAAGTGCAGTTGAGACGATTGAGATGCTAGGTAAAGACCAAGATGTCAGTAGTCTTAGTTTAGCTTTAGAGCAGACTATGCAATTTTTGTTAGCGATGCGGCTTGCACATGGAGTGCAGCGGGTTACGGGATTGCAAGTGCAGCAAAAACGCAACGTGCAGCGCTATAAACCACGACCAGATGAAGTGACAGCTCTAGAAGATTTATTTATTGCAATTAATAACTGGCGAGTTGATCCAACTAGTGATGGTTTTGGGAGAGTCCTATCGCGACTACGTGCTTATTTTAATACTCTTGAGTGGGAGCAAGTGCCAACTCAGCCAGAAACTAAAACAGCGGCGAGTAAGAAAGCACAAACACCACCGGTTGTTGAACCAGAAGTGTCGCTAATACCTATAGAACAACGGATAGAAGAGACACATTATAATCTTGATGAGGTTAATAGGCACATACGAGAACTATTAGATGATACATTAGAAATAACCTTACAAATGTGGCAAAAAGATGTATTTGTGCCAAGAGAATCGATTAATAGTTTATTAACATTACTAACAGAGCGCCAGCAAGAATTAAGAGAGCTTGCTGATACTGTCAAATTATTAAGGACCAATAACAACGCAAAAAATATTACTGAAATGCAGAATTTATTACTAGATTATGATGTAGCGACAGAAAATATGGCACGAGCTGAACGTCTGGTGCGATTGCAGCATGAGATCATGGAATTACTCGTGGATGTAGATATCGGCAATATGCTTGTCGAGAAATTGCAACAAAGCTGTGAAGAGAATACTGAAAATACCGTAATGGAATTAGATAAAATTTATAATTCTACGATAGCTGCTCGTGTAAGAATATTGAATCAAATCGATGCTTTTGATGCAAATACAGGTACTGAACAAACCAGTAATCTAATTAGGCGCTGCCTGTCTGATTTTGGTGAATTAGTCGATGATCCAATTTTAGATTTTATTGGCATGGCACAAGGTTTACGAAAATCGCAAACTATTGCGGTAGAAAACTCAGATGTAATAGATATTAAAAATACAGTGTCCACCAAAGAAAATGCGGTAACCGCAAGCATACCAGAAAAAAGTTTAGCAGAATATAGAAAAACTGTTGAAATTGCGATTAAGCAAGCAAATAACGCTAACGATTATCTTGACAAACAGGTTACTGAATTAGCACAGCGAAGTGATTTTGAATATTTAGAAGAAGAAGTGTATGATAAAGCTGAAGAAGATTTTGCAATTGTTACAGAATTATATCAAGAATCAAGTGATTCTTATAAAATGGCAGGCTCTGCTCAGGCAGTAGATGTCGAAATACCAGTTGGTTTTGATATAGCCGAAGCCAAATTTAAAAATACTCTTAGTACTGCACGGGCACAACAGCGCAGTGTTAATGTTGCACTCAATGTTCGTGTTGGTAGACGCTATTGTGGATATTTAAAAATAGTTACTGAAAGATGGGGGGAGTATCCACAAGATAAAGAAGTTGTATGGCAAAGCATGCGTTCAATTCTTGAATCGACTCAGCAACAGTTAGAAGAAGATGTTTCACACTTAGAAGTATGGATCGGAGACTATGATAATTCATCACCGGCAGCTTCTAGCTTACTGCCGATCGTAAAAAATAGAATAAAGACCGCAAAATCACAGATCGATAATATACAAAATGTATTGAGTCGCAACCGTATCGCGCCGGATCAAGAATATGATAATAGCTTCGGTGATATCGATCAATTATTTGCCGCGGTACAAAATGATGATCTTCGCTCCGTCTCGCTAGCGCAACCAATTGATGAGCATTTAATGTTAGTAAAAAAGGGTACAGAAGAAGCCAGATTTTTACGCGACCGAATGCGAAACTATCTACAGAATGTTGTCGACGGAAAGGTAGATATTTTAAGTAGAGAAGGGTTTGAGCGATACAAAATTAACGTTTTAGCTTATTATGGAAGATTAAGCGAAATTAAAAAATACTATCAGAATGAATTGCCTGAAATCACCGAAGGCCACGAAAATGGTCTACTATATAAAGAATTTAATATTGTTTTAAAATATTCAGAAAGCATAATGACGATGATGAATGTTGTCGGCCTTCGTCAACAGCTCTTAAATATTCAAGAAGATATTGGAGAAATCTTTCACAATACAAACGGTCATTTTAATAAGGACATAGATTTTAGTTTATTAGAGCCAGGTCTTCTGCCAACAGAAGTATTGTATAATTTACAGAGACGACGCTTTGAAATAAGCAGCCAAGTTTTAATAGTTAAACGAGAGTTGCAAAACTTAGATAGTAGGTATATTGATACTTATAAAGAATTGATTGACGCTTCTAATCAAACATTTATTGAGAATGAGCAATTGTTAGGCGCACTTGATGAGTATATTGTAGATAAACAGCTAATGCCTAATAAAGTAAGCAGATTGTCAGAGGTTTGGCGTGCTCCTTATATGGTTAAGGAAGTAATTGAAGATATGCTGCATGACTGTCAACTACTATGCGATAAAGCCAATTATGTAGAATCAGAAAACGCCAAGCGCGAATATCTCAAACAAGGTCGAAAGAAACTCGAAAATATTAAAGACGCAATGGAAAATTATGGCGTTATGGGCGCACGTGAAAAATACAATCATATGTCGATGGTATTGTACGAAAAATATACATCAATGCAGGGGGCGTTAAATAAAATCGGTATACAAATAGGGCCATAGTATACAAAAAAAGGAGAAGAGGCAGCTAGTAATTTGTAGAAGGCTGCAGCTTAACATTTATAGTAGATAGATTGTTATCATTAGTGTATGGGAACTGCCAGGTTAAAATTTTAGCTATAATTTTTGACTTTAATTTTTTGGATACATTTTTATTAATAATATTTACACCAGTAACTTGCCCATTAGTATTAATTGTTATGCTAAAGTTTAATGGTCGTTCCTCGGCAATTTCAGCATACCAAAGTTCCATTAGCGTTTTTTTATGGGTATTAATAATTTTTTTGACTTTAGCTTTATCGATATCACCTTCAATAGTTATAGTTGCTTGGTATTTGTCTTTTGCGTTTTCTTTTAAATTTTCTTGTGCTTTAGCACGAGAGGCAGAGGTTGCCGGTGTCGCTAAAGTGATATCTGCTACCGATTCAGAATTAATACTATCCAAATCAGGTGCAGCTTCTAATTGAGCTTCTTTAAGTGGCGGAGCTTCTTTTTTAGAGGCGATACGGTCTGCTTTTTCTTCAGCCCACTTAGACACAGGTGCTGTCGGAGTTTGAGGTTGCGGCGCTGGTTTTGCTGCAGGTGCTTTAGCATAAACGCCTTTTTTATGCTTATCAGCTCGCTCATAAGGCAATTCACCTAAATGAGTCGAGGTGCCTTGGCCCACGCCCCCTCCTGTAAGAGCCTTATTATTCATTTCGCGATCAATATTTTTTGCAAGTGGTGCTGGCTCCTTAGCATCGTCTATCTCGGCCCAACCTATTACAACACGGCTATCAGCTGCCTTATCTTTATTTTTAATAGATACTTTTGGTGGTTGCGCGTAATTGCGTGATGGTTGGGTTTTTCTGCCAACTACTGAAATTCGGCGCTTAGCCGTATCTTTAAATACTTCAGACGTAGTAGCTGTTGGGGGTGACTTTTGTAGTTGTGAATGTTTGAGCGAGGGTTTACTTTTGTCAAGACTTCGTTTTTGTTGGGTTATCGGTGCTTCTTGTTCATCAGCAATAGCTAGTTTGTGATCACCTTCTTTTACTTTATCATTGATTACTTCAATAATATCAGATTGGGTTTTTGATTCGACAACTGGCTTAGCTATTTGCACATTTTCTTCATTAAAAGTAGTTGGTTGTGGTGTTTTTAAGGTTTCAGGCCGAGAAGTAACAAGAAATAATACTAAAGCCCCAGCACCAACAGGTGCAAGAAAATAACCAAGACGAAGTAATAATTGTTTTTTAAGTTTGCGTGTGGCGACACTAACAGCAACCCGATGTGCAAATAACTCTGGCGGGTCATTAATAAGAAAAGCATCGCGTTCTTGCTTAAGTATGCCTAAACGCTCTTGTAAAACTTTAGATGCTGTTAGTTGTTGTTCGATCACCTTAGCGCGCGCTGGCGAGAGGTCATTAGCCAGATAGCGTTCTAAAAGTATATCAGGAATGTGCTCATTAGGCGCCGTCATTGCTGACCTCCTTGGCGCTCGGGCACCATAACAGTTTTAGTTATGCCAGCACGATCTTGTGTATGTAACGAGAATCGTTTCAATTTTTTACCAATAGTGCGCCGTGATAAATCAAGGCTACTAGCTATTTCATCTTGGGTAAGCCCATCAACATGGGCCATAACGGCAATGGTCAAAGTTTCGCTATCAAGACCAAGGGTTAGCGAGGCTATTTCGCTTGCAGCCAAAGTGCTTTCTCCCAAGCGAGATGCTAGCGCGGTGTTGGGCATTTGGCGTTCATCTACCTGCACTGGTTCACCTCTGGTCTTACGACGCCGCAAAGCGTCTATCGATAAGTTAGTCGCAATACGGTATAAATATGTGAACGCGCTTGAGCGACCAGCAAAACGGCTGCGCCCATTGACAAATTGGCAGAAAGTTTCTTGCATAATTTCGCGAGCATCTTCGGGATCGCCAAGTAGTGTAAGTGCACGACGATATAGAGCGTGGCCGTAACGTTTATAAAGCTCTGCAATTTCAGATTCGTCTAGCATGTAAGTTCTAGTATGGTAGCATACATCATTATATTAGGCGAAAAGACAATAACAGTGCAAAATTGCCAGCAACAATCATATTGGCTTAACTTGGCTTAACCAGAATGAGAAAATTGAGATTTTCTCTTATGTTTAATAAACAGAAGATTTCTAGCTAAAAAGTTCCCGTTTTTTGCAGCTGATGCGACCAAAGTAGCTGTTAACCATTTGTGCTGTTATGATTTTGAATTAAACATGGCAGCTTTAACAACGGAGGTTGTTACATGCAGCGCCGTCCTTATTTTTTTGGCATTTTATTGTTTGCTTGTAGTCTGCTTATTTTGGTTGTTGGAGGTGTTGCGCCTGTAACAACTAAAGCCCAGGTAAAAAAAGCAGTTGTTAAACAACCTATTAGCCCAGCTACGGTTTACAATAATGCCCAAGAAAAACTAGGTACACTACGGCGGATCACACTGCCGCAACCCAAAGGTGTACTAAAAGGCGAAGATAAAACGCTATCGCCATATTTTGTGGTGAAGAGTGATGGTGATGAAACCGAGCGTTTGCCCCTAAAAGAAACAAGCGCTGCAGTAAATATTGCTGGTGTTATTGCCCAGGTAAAAGTTCGACAAGTTTTTGAGAATGCTGGCGATCGACCAATTGAAGCAATTTATGTATTTCCGGGTTCAACGCGAGCCGCTGTACACGGCATGCGCATGCGCATTGGTGAGCGCACCATTGAAGCCAAAATTGAGCAAAAAGTAAAAGCTAGGGCTGAATACGAACAAGCAAAACGTCAAGGCAAACGTGCTTCGCTGTTAGAGCAAGAGAGGCCCAACGTGTTTACTATGAATGTTGCCAATATTATGCCACGCGACCTTATTGAAGTTGAACTTGATTATTCTGAATTGCTAGTGCCGGATAATGCTATTTATGAATTTGTTTATCCAACCGTGGTTGGTCCTCGGTTTGGTGGTGGTGCAGACCCCCAAAAAGATAAATGGATTGCAAACCCCTACTTAACTGAAGGCCAAAAAGAGCCTTATAAATTTTCATTAAAAGTTCATCTTGAAACCGGGATCCCATTAAAAGAAATAAACTCGCCTTCACATAAGCTTAACGTGGATTATCGCTCACCAGCTAGTGCCGATGTTGGCTTAGCTGAGGCTGGCGGTGGTAATAAAGATTTTGTATTGCGCTATCGCTTGGCTGGTAACAAGATTGAAACCGGGGTGTTGATTTACGAAAATGATGACGAGCGTTTTTTCTTGCTGATGCTTGAACCCCCGGTACGACCGACAAATTCGCAGATACCATCACGAGAATATATTTTCTTACTTGATGTCTCAGGTTCTATGCGTGGCTTTCCGCTAAATACCACCAAAGAATTAATGCGTCATTTATTAGGGGCTTTGCGACCAAGCGATTATTTCAATGTGGTATTATTTGCAGGTGCCTCAGCGGTTATGAATCCACAAGGTTCATTAGCGGCAACACGCAACAATATTAATCAAGCAATGACTATGATTGACCGTCAGCGTGGCGGAGGAGGTACCCAGCTCTTGGCAGGTTTGCAAGCTGCCTATGGGGTGCCCAAGCGACGCTCAGATATTGCCCGAAGCGTCGTGGTGGTTACCGATGGCTATGTTGGGGTTGAAGGTAAAGCTTTTAAAATTGTGCATGATCGTCTTAATGAAGCCAATTTGTTTGCTTTTGGGATTGGCTCGTCAGTTAATCGCGGTTTAATCGAAACAATGGCACGTGCGGGTCTGGGTGAACCATTTGTTGTACTGCGACCTGACGCAGCTGCCGAACAAGCCGCCAAGTTGCAAGAGTATATACAATTTCCGGTGTTAACTTCGATTTCGGTGCAGGCTAACGGCATTGATGCGCGTGAAATGGCGCCAATGAAAATACCAGATTTATTTGCCCGCCGTCCATTGATTGTATTTGGAAAACTTGCAGGCAGCAGCAGTGGCTCGCTTGAAGTGCGCGGTATTAGCGGTAATGGTAAACGTTTACGTCAACATATAGCAGTTTCAAGTTCAGCAAATAAGCCAGAAAATTCAGCCTTGCGTTATCTTTGGGCACGCAAATGGGTAGAAATGCTTGATGATCAAATGGCGATGAATCCCGCCCCCGAAATTGAAGCGGCAATTACTGATTTGGGCTTATCCTACAACTTATTAACAAGTTTTACTTCTTTTATAGCGATCGATTCAGAAGTGGTCAATAGAAGTGGCATAACCGAAAAGGTTAACCAACCACTGCCATTACCTGAAGGGGTAAGCAATTCAGCAGTGGGTGGTATGGGTTCAATAGGCAAGGGTGCCGCATTATCCGGTGGTAGAGGGGGCCATATTACAAAGCTTAAATCTGAAGAGCGGGTAGACAGAAAAGTTAAATTTGCGGCTAAAAGACCAGAAGCACCAATGCCGAGCACTCCACCACCGGCACTTTCGGCACCAGCAACTGCATCTGCACCAATGGAAATGGAAGCAAGCACTGATTTATCAGATGATTCAACGATGGATATGGTGAAATCAAGACAAGCAGGTGGCAGTGGTAGTAGTGTTGATCGCGATAAGAATAAACGAGAATCTGCCAACCATACGGTGCGAGTAGTTAGTAGTAAAGTTCAAACATTAGCGAATGCCGCAGAGTTAAAGAGTATGCTGCTGATTACCCTTGAACACAGTAAGTGCACCCTGAAAACTCGGTTAACTATCGTAATTATGGTTGATGCTAATGGCGTGATTGTTGCGGTACAAATAAAAGAGTCACACGGCCAAGAGTTTGCAGCATGCTTACGCAAAATTCTTATGGGCAAAGCTACAGGTGCTAAAGCTCAAGGGTCAAATATTGGGCATTTGCTGATGGAGGTTGAACCTGCAAAATAATTTAGCGCTATGCGTTATAGCGGTTAACCGTAAATAACAATATATTTATCGAGAAGCTGAGTTAAATAATCAGCTTCTCGATTTTTTTATCTAGAATTTGTCCGAGTTTTTGCTTCTTAGCCGCTAGTGGATCTAACATAGACGAACTTGTTGCTACGATTTTTGATTCAAGTAAAATACTATTAAAGAAAGGAGTGACATCGTGATCGCAAACCAGCATTGGTCATTATGCCTACTAGCAGGGATGTTACTTAGCTGTAGTGGTGTATCAGAAGAGCGTGTAGCAGCACTTGAAGAACAACTTGCAGCGCTAAAACAACAACAATCAACAAATGCCGATGGCAGCACTCAGGTGCGCGAAGATGTCACTAAACAGATTAGTTCGGTTCAAGAGAGCCAAAAAAATCTCGAAGCAACACTTGAAACAATAAGTCGTGAATTGGCAAAAGTCGTAGCCCAGAAAAATGAGCCTAAAGCTAAAGCAAAACCAGCCCCCACGACAAATTCATGGGCTTTAACTGCTCTAGTGTTAGGTTTAAAACCCAATGGCAATGTAAATGTTGAAGGTGATAATTATAGCGTTAATCGTCAGTGGCTAATTGAAGAGTTGCGTTTTGCTTTAGCTAAAAAGCAGGTGCCTAAACTAACATTTGACCGCAAAAATCAAGGGGTGGCTTTACGAGGAGTTAAGCCAAAAAGCCTTTTTACTATGTTAGGCGCAAAAAATAATGATGTTATTATGGCTATTGGCGGGCAGAATACCTCAAGTGTACAAGAAATAATGGACGCATTAAAACAAACTCAATCGCCAGTGGTGATTAAGATCAAACGTAAAGGAAAAGAATTGCAGCAGCAGTATATTTTAGTTGATTAAAGTGGTAATTTTCAGTTTTAAAGTTTTTTTGAGATGGACAATACGTTAAATGATACTACTTTGGTGTATAGTGGATGTATTTAAACAGACTACGCGATAAGAAAAAATATAGCGATGGTTGACGAGCAGAAGTCCACGGTGCGACAACATCGCGTCGATCTAAATATCAAGATCGATATGAAGTACCCTGATCGCGATACCTTTATTGATCGCTTCGCCCCTAATATTTCTAGTACCGGCATTTTTATTCGCGCAGATGTTCCAGCAGCGATTGGTAGTCGTATACATTTTGATTGTCGCCTTGCTAATGGTACGCGTATTTTACGTGGTTTGGGGATTGTTCGTTGGGTTCGTACAGCAGCAGAAGCTAAGCAGATTGGTACTACTCCTGGTATGGGGGTTGATTTTGTCGATCTCGATGCTGATAGTGAGCAATTAATAAATCTGATAGTAACTATTTATGGTGAAGGCAAATTAGCACCCAAACGGGCTAAGCCTGCTCAACGTCAATCATCTTCAGTTCAAAAGCACAGCAATTATACAGCGACGCCGTTTGATCATAGCGCCGCAGAACTTGAACACGATGAAGCTAATGCGCTTGATGCTTTACTTGGCAGCAGCTTTGGCGAGGAAATCAAAAAAGCAGATGAAATTCAGAGCGCAGCCGAATTTAAATTTGAGTTAGAAACAAAACCAGAAACTCAGCTAGATATAGAATCAGAAACACAAGCACCGCAATTAGAAGCTAAAGAAGAAGAAGAAGAAGAAGAAGTAGAAGAAGTAGAACAAGAACAAGAGATATCAGAGCCAGGAATAGAAGTAGAATTAGGTGAAGATATTGAGACAGAAACAAGAGAAGCAACCAAAGCAGAAACAGTTTTTAATCAAGAATTAGGGCAGGAACTAGAGCCAGACTTAAAACCTGAGCCAGAAACAGAGCCGGAATCAGGGTCAGAAATAGAATCCGAAACAGAGTTAGAAACAGAACCCGAATCAGAGTCGGAGCCAGAGTTAGAGCCAGAGCAAGTTTTGAATCTAGAGTTAGAGTCCGAACCAGAGCCAAAACCAGAGCCAGAATCAAACTTAAAACTAGAATCAAAACCCGAATCAGTAGTCGAAGCAACACCTGACTCAGAATCTGTTGTTGAACTAACCGCACAAGAAGAAAAAGGACAAGAAACCACAGCAAAAGATATAACTGAATCTGAAGCCACATCGAATTTACCTTCAGCAGCGGAACATGAAGAAGCTATTGAATCTCAAGATGCAGCAACAGTAGATTTAAAAAAAGAACCCGAGTTAGAACCAGAATCGACTGCTATAGATGATACTTCATTTGAACCAGAGGCTGCAGCAAGTGCATTAACTGACAGCGCATCACAGCCAGAATCAGAACTAGAACCAGAACTCGAATCACAACCAGAACCAGCACTAGAGTCACAATCGGAACTAGAACCACCACAATCAGAAATAGGATCAGAAGCAGCAGAAACATCTTTTGAGGGTGATGCAGAACAACAACCTGAAAGCCAAGTGATTGATAGGCCTATATTACAAGCAGTTTCAAATCAGATTAATTACTGCACGCAGCTTGTTTTAGTTGATGAAAATGAACAACCCGTTGGTGAAGTTCTACAAACTCTACCTACCACAGCAGAGCGACTAGCTACAGAATCAATATCAGCAGCAGACGCCGAACTTATTTGTGATTTGGCTTCAAGTCGCTGGCGTTGCGCTTTGGTTCAAAAAGGCGCTGATTTTGCAAACTATGGTGATAGTATTGCGGTGCTTGCCGGAGCAGGTGATAAAGCAATAGAATTGCCATCGCCCCTAAGTTGGCTGGTGGCACCGTGGCCAGCTTCGCGAGCACGAGTGTTAGCTCGTCGATTGGGACTGCAACTGATAGACGATGATAGTGGCTTTCCGGCGGTGCGCTGGCATGATTTTATCTTATCGAGCGGGGTAATAATACATAACGCACTCGAGCAAGTGCTTAGTGCCTGTGCTTTTAAAGTAATGCCACAACAAGCGCGATTAATTATGCCAAGCTCAACTAGCGCAGCAGCCAAACGTTTAGTGTTACGGCGATTAGCCGGTTTAGGATTAAGTCGTTGCGAGGTTATTGCTGCGCCTAATACCATCTTAAATTGTGTTTCAACCATTAAAACTTCCAAGGTATTAGTGGTTGAGGTGCTTGCTTTTGAAACTCGTCTAACTTTGTTAGATGCAGATGCTAAAAGCATTGCTAATGCCACTTCAGTAGCGGCTAGCTATGTTTGTGCCGATGCAGCACTTGCCTCTAGTTGGGCATCATTATTACCACCGGTAGTACTAGAAAAAGCCGAATCATGGCAAAGCACTTTAATTACAAGTGCTCGTAAAGCGCGTCACTTTAAACCTCAGGGACCATGGCGTTTAAACACTGGTGCACAATCAATAATAATTGCATCATCATTAGCAAATAAAGCTTATGCGACATTAAGTGAGAACTTAGCTTTAACCTGTGAGTTAGTCACAAGCGCCTACGGTGTAGACAGTAGTGAATTAACAGTAATTGTAGCTCCAGAAGAACCACTGTGGATGGGACTGTCTGATACTTTTAATGATGTATTTGGTCATGAACCAATAGTGCTTGATGCTGATCCTTGGTTGCGTTTGCGAGGCTTGAAAGCAAAGTAATTAACATGAAATTATTAATGGGTAACGAACTTTATACTGAAGTTATCCAAGATAAATTATTACATGCTCGCGAGTCAGTATGGATAGCTACAGCCAATGTAAAAGCAATGATGGTAAAAATGGAGAAGGGCAGTGATAGATTTGTCCCTATTGTTGAGGTGTTTACTAAGTTAGCTCAAAATAAAGTTGAGTTACGTTTGTTGCATGCTGAGTTACCTTCGCGCCCATTTCGAGCTGCTTTTGATAAACAACAAGGTTTGGTGCAAGGAGGACTACAGCTTAAAGTGTGCCCAAGGGTTCATTTTAAATGTGTAATTGTTGATGGCGGTTTTTTATATCTCGGCAGTGCTAACCTTACTGGTGCAGGTCTTGGCGCAAAAAGTGACAACCGACGAAATTTTGAAATCGGGACGACATCAGAGGATTTTACCGTCATCGATAACGTTTGCGCTATGTTTAATGAAATTTGGACCGGTAAAAAGTGTGCCGATTGCCAGCGGCGCAATGTTTGTCCAGATCCTATTGGTAAACCAGAAGCTTACACAAAACTAAGAACAAGAAAGCAAAAAAGACGTCGGCACAGCGTTGTGGCGATATGGAAAAGCTAGAACGAACGTCGTTTTTGGTAGACAGACAATCCTTCATGAAAAGCTAATGAAGCCATGGTGAATAACCATGGCCAAAAGCGTGCCATAAAAGCTTAAACTCTAAAGTTACATGTTAGCGTTGGTGAAGTATTATTTTGGAGGAGGTATTGACAATGCAATTGCTGTTTCAATTAATTGCAGAGTTGCTTCTACCTCATTAATTAATGCCGCTGGATTAGGTAATGCTTCTTGGTATTGCGATATCTCTTGCTTAAATTTTTCAACATTTGCTTTGGCTAGTTTTAGAGATTGTTGAGTTTTGTATATTTTGCCAATATTTTGCTGTGCTTGATAATCAATGCATTGTTGAGCAATTTCTGCTAAGCCCATAATACATATCATTAAGTTAGTTGCAGCAGCCTCGTCTTGGGGATTGAGCATTTTTATTTGCTCTTGACGATTTTTTGCAGCTTTTCTTATGGTGATGGCACTATTTTGGCATAAAACAGAAATTGCTAGCAGCGACTGAGAAATTTCTTCAGGTTTTTTTCAAAAAGCAATGCCATGGTAGATTCATAATGACTTGTTAGAATGCTTTCAGTTATTGCATTAAGAGGTAACTTGTTGCCTTGTAGCAAAAATTGATTTCTAATTTTTAAAGCTGCTTTATAATATCCTCGTTCAACCAGGGCGGTAATTAGTTGGCAAGCTTTGTTTGTATCATTATCGCCGCAGCATGATTGTGCCTTTTCAACTTTTGCTGGAATTTCGGTACCTTTATTGTCGACTTTTACGCCAGGATGAGGGCATTTTGCCACAACCAAATCCAATAGATATCCCGCTTCATCATTAGTTATTTCTTTTTTTTCTGTTCCTGCTTTGGCTTTAACCTTACCCTCTATGAACTTAAAATCACCATCAATCGCTATATCAATGTCTTGGCATACTTTAAATTGCGTTACCTTTGGTTCAGTCATTTTGACCCTCTAAAATCAGTACTATTCATGCATTCAAATAATGATTTAATTGTTTATCGGTATTTTGCTCTATTGGTAAGTAAAAAAAGATCCTAAAGCAAAAAGTTATATCCTTAAAAAAGGCAATTTATCTGAAAACAGTTTAAAATTGACGCAACTTTTTTTTATTGTTTACGAAAGGGTGCAAGATCAAAAATTGCTTTTCTTGAGAGAATGATAGAGACGATTTCGAATAAGCTCTCACTTAAAATTCCCTATTCCCTA
>JAFGEK010000095.1 GCA_016931625.1 Deltaproteobacteria bacterium
ATTTAAAAGCATAAAAAAGATCTCTCACTACGTTCGAGATGACACCCATGTTTCGCCAGTATTTATTGAGAACTTACTAAATAGATAACAAAAGATTATAACGCAATTTTTAAAAATTTACTTCATTAAGCTTTTAGCTTGCTAATAGCCAATTAAAAAAAATAGCCAAATTATCAAAGCTGGCAGTAGGTCTTTTGATAGAGGGGTTTAACTCTTTTCATCTAAACTACCTATGATAAATAGAGTATTAGATGAAAGCTAATTGTCTGTAATAATTATGAAAATTAGTTAAAGAGATTTGGAGAATTCAAAGTGAAACTTGCAGCAAAAAAATCATTAGTTGCTAGCGATACAGATTCAAATCCACAAGAAGTCTTAGATCACGTTATGCTTTTAGGCTCAGTGGTGCAAGTCGACCCAGAGGGTAATGTTTGGGTTAAATATGCTGGGCATATGGCAACTAAAGCACGTGTTGCATCAACTTTAAGCCTTAGTGCTAGTGAAAACGTACCAGTAATGCTGTATTTTGCTGAAAAACAGCTTAAAAATCCTATTGTCTTATACGAAATATGCGAACGCTTAAGCGTAAACTCAAACGACCTTGCTGTTAATGCGCCAATCGAACAAGCTGTAGTCGATGGCAAAACTATTACTTTAAAAGGCAGTGAAGAAATACGTCTTACTTGCGGCAAAAGCTCAGTTATTCTTAATAAAAACGGTAGATTGATAATCAAAGGCGTTGAAGTTATCAGTCGCGCTAGCAAAACAAATAAAATTAAAGGGGGCTCGGTCAGAATTAATTGACAGGGTAATACTGCTTATGTTGCAGATGACCAACGAAACACCTTTTGAAGCGTCTTTTTTTCTTTTTCCTGATCAGCATGGGATTGATACAGTTTATACCGTCATAAAAGCCACTTTTGAATTATATCCAAAAGTACGCATTGCAGAAGAACAAACACCTGTTAAACTTGAAGATGAGTTTTGGTGTAAACCTGGGGAATCGAGCCTTAAATATGCATCTGAAATATGCCTAGGCAAAATAGGTACTGATGTTGTTGTTGGTGGTGATGCATGCGCACTAAATGAAAATGAAGTATCAGAGTTAGACGTAAGCATTAGTGTTGCAAGTCGTAGGCAAATGGCTCGGGTCATTGGCGATAGACAGTGGATTAAAACTTTTGACCAATGGCGTATATCGCCTGCAAAACCTTTTATCCGTATGCCGCTAATCTACGAACGTGCATATGGAGGGTATCATAAGCAAAATACAGAAGATGATAAATATTTAGCTGAAATGCGAAACCCAGTGGGCAAAGGCTTTTTAGGTAAACGTAAAAAAGATGAGATTGCCGATGCTGGGGTTCCTAATATTGTTCATCCAAAAAATGCTCAAGAACCGGTGGGTTTTTCTTTTATCGCACCGACATGGCAACCACGTATAGGTTTTGCAGGTACCTATGATGAACAATGGCAGAAAAAACGCGCACCATTTTTACCCAAGGATTTTAATTTGCGCTATTTCAACGTTGCCGCGCCAGAGTTAATTATTGAGCAGGGTTTAAAAGGTGGCGAAAAAGTCAATATAACTGGTATGTCACCAAGGGGTAAGCAAAGCTTTCTAATTCCAGTTTGTGAATTTGAAGTTAGTTTTTTAGTCGCGGGTAATACTATTACGCCTGAGGTTAAGTTAATAACAGTATTTATTGAAGCCAGTAGTGACCGCATTTCTTTAAGTTATATGGCCTCAGTGCCATGTAATAAAAAAGTATTGCAGGTTGAATGGATTGGTATTGCACTCGCTAAAAAGCCGGTGACTTAAGGAATTAACAGCAATGACGAATATAGCAATACTTAAAATTGGAATGTTCACGCCGGTTGGTCTTGATGCTGCTCAAACATCAACCTCGGTGGCGGCAGGGCTTTCGTGTGTGCAAGAATCCAGTATGGTTGATCAACATCAAGAGCCAATATTGGCTGGGTTGATTCCTGATGATTGTTTGTTACCAATTGAACCAAGTATTAGTCCCGAGAAGCCACTAGCCAATTTACATAAACGTATTTTGCAACTTGGTGGCGCTGCTCTGCAAGAAGTACTCACCGATGTTGAAAATACCGCTGCAATCCCAGTGTTTGTTGCACTGCCAGCCAAACCGAAGAATAAATTAAATAAACCCCTTGCAGATTCATTTGTGGCTGAATTAGCAATACAAGCACAGGTAGAAATTGATATAGCTAATAGCAAAATGTTTTGTAATGGTCGTGCTGGTTTTTTCTTAGCATTAAAAGAGGCGCGACAACGCTTAGCGAGTCCGCAGGGCCCTAATTTTATTATCGTTGGTGGTGTTGATAGTTATCTTGATCCTTATTTAATTTCACATTTACTCATAGTAGAAAAACGTATTTTGGCAACAGATGTGTTTGATGGTTTTCGCCCTGGTGAAGGCGCGGCATTTTTGTTGTTAGCATCAGAAAACGGATTAAAAGCATTTGCCGATAAACCTTTAGCAACACTTGCTGGTATTGGCATCGGTTCAGAATCAGGGCATCTTTTTAGCTCCGAGCCATATCTTGGCGAGGGGTTGTCTCAAGCTTTCGATGACTTATTCGCAAATACATCATCGCTCAGCGAAGGCGAAAAAGTGCAGACAGTATTTGCCGGGTTTAACGGTGAACATTTATTTTCAAAAGAATGGGGGGTAGGTTTTATGCGTCATCATCAATATATTAACGAAAAATATCGCATCGAGCACCCAGCAGAGTGTTTTGGTGATGCGGGTGCAGCATTGCCTGCTATAATGGCTGGCTGTGCAGCAGCTGGTCTGCAAGAAGGTGATATTGAGGGCCCAGTTTTACTATGGGCTGCGTCTGACGGAAGCGAGCGTGGCGCTGCTTGCTTTGTAAATAATAGAGAGGGTGATTAATTATGGCATCAACAGTTTTTGTAAATAGCCGTGGCGTTGTGCATAAAGGCAGTGGCGGAATGAATATAACGTTTCCAGATGTCTGCAAGACACCGTCACCGGCCGGGCCAATACCTATCCCTTATCCCAACATTGGCAAATCTTCTAATACCGCAGATGCCACTACCACCGTAAAGTGCGATGGAAAAAAATGCATGGTTAAAGGTGCAAATTATTCTTCAACTACAGGTGATGAAGCTGGCACCGCTGGTGGCGGGATAGTGAGCAGCAGCACCAGAGGCAAAGCAGAATTTATGCTTTACTCATTTGATGTAAAATTTGATGGTAAAAATGTATGCCGTATGGGAGACCCACTTTTTCATAATAAAAAGAACATTATGGGATAAGCCATGCCTAATATTTTAGATGGATTTGCAGTTATAATCGGCGCAGCTGCAAGTAAAATAAAAGAGCTTACTAGCAAAAAAGCCAAAAAATATAAATGTAAATGGAAAGATTGCAAAGGTGAACATGACAAAGATATTAACCCAATATATCCAGATAAAGGCTCAGTAGAGAAAGGTAAAGCTACGTCTGGCAAAGACTATGAAAAAGAATGGGTTAAAGAAGATCTTGAACCTTGGAAATTTCGCGGAATAGGGTATAACCCAAATCGCAAAGAAAAGCACTATCATGACGATGTGTTAAGCATGGATTCAAAATACAATCGAGATATAGTAAAAAAAGCCGTGTCTGATTATCCCTTTCCTACCTATAAGACACAGAAACATCATGTTATTTCTGTGCATTTGTTTAGTGACTTTAGTGTTTTAGCTTATAACGCAAAATTAGTCGATTACAATGTGAACGATAAAGAGAATGGTATATGCCTGCCAAGTTTTATTGCTGATATCGTAAGGCATGATTTACAATGTCATTTTGGTTCTCACCCAGCAAAGTATGATTCTATGTTAAAACCTATGCTAAGCAAACTTCAAAAAGCATCAAAAAAATATTGTAGTAAAAATAGACAGTTTAACCTTAAAATAGAACTTGAATTAATTTCATCAAGAGCTATTACTAATATAGAAAACTGGAAAAATGGCTGGTATGTGCGAAGTACAGCGTTAGAAGATCGAAAAAAGTCTTACAAAAAAGCTAACATACCGATGCCAAACTAAAATCTTAAAAAGAGAGTTTGCAATGTATTGGATATGGATAACAGGTGCACAAAACGAGTCTCAGGCTTGTATTCATGGGCAGCCAGAAGTTATTGAACGTTTGGATATTGAGTTTGATAATGGGTTGCCGATAACAATTGAAGTGCCCCATATTGAAATTATAGTTGAACCTGAATATGAAGGTATATATACTGACAATTTAATTGCGATGGGTGTGCCTGGTCTTGTATTTAATCAAAAACTTAGTGATGTGATAAGTGGAGCAGGCGTTGATAATATCGAATATTTTCCTGTTTCAGTAAAAATCGCAAGTACCGGCAAACTAATTACCGGCTATCAAATCGCTAATGTAGTAGGTCGTATTGACTGTATTGATCCAGCTTCTGAGCTGCAAAGAGATGATTTGGGAGATATAAGGTTTATAGACCATTTAATTCTCGATCATTCTAAAATACATGGTATGTTAATATTTCGGCTTGCTGAATACCTGCCCCTTGTAGTTGTTCATGATAGGGTAAAACAAGCAATTGAAAACGTAGGCATTACAGGTATCGATTTCTATCTTCCAGAAAAATTGGTTTTATAATTTTTAAAGATAAAGGCCCTACAAAAGAAATGGCATTACAATCGGAAAAAAGAAAGACTACGAAGTCGAACTAAATATGTCTAAAAAAAAGAACCGTGACCGAGTTGAAAAGTCTGCCACACAATTTCCATTTCCCACGTATATGACAGAAAAGCATCATGCGGTATCAGTAAAACTTTTTAGCAATTATTCAGATCTTACTCATAATGCTAAGTTAATAGGCTACAATGTTAACGACAAAGAAAACGGTATATGTCTACCATGTTTTATAGCTGATATTGTCAGACATGATTTGCAATGTCACCGTAGTCATCACCCACCAGCTTACAATAACCGGGTGTCAGAATTGCTAGAAGAGCTTGAACAAAAATCGTTGACCTACTGCAGTAAAAATAAACAGGTCGTGCTGAAACAAAAACTTGAGAATATTGCAAGACGAACAATGACTAATATAGAAAACTGGGTGCCTGGATGGTATTTGAGGAGCAACGCTCAGAAAGAAAGAGAAGATTCATATGCCAATGCAAATTTACCAATGCCATAATTAGCAACTATTTTCAGGAGAAAATAGCATGTACTGGATATTCGCGACAGAAACACAAAATGAATCACAGGCACAAATATTCGGACGTCCTGAAGTAATTAAACAATTAGGTTTATCATTTAACCGTGGTTTGCCAATAACTACCAAAGTCCCTGAAATTGAAATAAAAGTATCTCCAGCAGATGAAAATATTCTGACAGATAATTTAATCGCTAAGGGAACAAAAGGATTAGTTTTTAACAGCAAACTTCGCGAAGCCATAAGCAATACAGGAGTTGATAATATCGAATATTTTGATGTCGCAGTTTTGCTTGAAAGTTCTGGTAAAATCATTCGAGATTATAAAATGGCCAATATAGTTGGTCGTATTGACTGTATTGATCCAACATCAGAACTACAGAGAGATGATGATGGCAGTATAGAATTTATTGATAAATTAATTTTGGATGAATCAAAAATCCACGGCGCTTTAATGTTTCGCCTTGCTGAATTTCTTTCAATTGTTATTGTTCATGAAAACGTTAAGCAAGCAGTTGAAGCAGGGGGCTTTACTGGTATAAATTTTTATCAACCTGAAGATTATGTTTTATGATGTAAATTCACTTACAATGCTGTAAGTACGTTATGTGATGAGCAGCCAAGCAAAAACAAATTTACCAGCTGAAGTTATTGAAGGTCGTAAACGTTTTACTAGTGAACTAATTGAAGAGCACATCGATGAGGTGTCATTTCTTTACTTACGGCGAGCAACTTTACTTAAAGATTATACGCTAGGTTGGGGAATTGTCGCTGATATCGAAAAACGAATGCTTGCGCATATTGATGCCTTATTAAAACAAAGAGCCGCTGTTGAAAATGGTGATTTGAGCGACCCCGAAAGAGTTTATACACTCTTACGTATTTATTGTAGATGCGAAGATTTCAACCGGGTATGTACCATAATTTCAAGTATTTCTCCCGCAGTTTTGTTTAAAAAACATGACACCCACGCATCATTTAATGATAATTATTGGAATGATGAGGCTGCAATTCCTTTAATCAATGGTTTGCCAAAACCATTATCTAATGAACAAAATGCCTCAAATAATTTAACAGAAGAAGATGAAGAAGATGATACATTAGATGAATTAATAGATGACGATGATACGCGCAATGCGCTCATGCAAGCTGTGCAAGATGCGCTAATTATAGATATGCCAGTATCATTTAAACAGCGTTTTAATGAATTAGCCTTAGATAAAGATTTAATGCTTACCGATATCTTATGGAGAATTTATGGTCATCGACGCTGGTCTGCACCAAGTGAATCGCTGGTAATACCAGAACAACCTAGTGCGGGATATTGTTTTGCCGTTGGCCGATTGCAGGACAATAGCGCCTTTATGAGATTAGTTAGAGCCAATCATAGTGATAATGAGGCAATAAGTTGTGCTGCTGCCATTGGTATTTTAAGACTAAAAAACCGATTGTTGCTGAAAATACAAAAACCCGATTACAAATTGCCATGGCTTGCAACAGCAATAGGGCTAGCAGGGGCTTTTGATAACGTCAAAGAAATTTTATCCATACCAATTGACGAATGGTCACCTGCAACAACAATAGCGCTTGGATTACTAGGTTGTATACAAGCAGTAAAACCTCTTATCGAAGCACTGGCGGATGAAGATTTGGCGGCAATGGCGAGTTTGGCTTTAAATTTAATAACTGGGGCTGGGTTACAAGAAGAAGTATTTATTGCCGATGAAACTGAAGATGATGAGTTATTAGATGAAGAATTAGAAGAGCGACAAAACCACAAAGAATCGGACGAACAACAAGACGATGGATCTGAGGGCGAGTATGTTACGCGCTTGTCGCAAAAACCAGAGCAATGGCAACAATGGTGGTCTGAAAATCAGCAAAAGATGCAACCTGAATTGCGCTGGCGTTGTGGCAAACAATATTGCCCAGAAGTTTTAGTCGATTTTTTATGTGATCAAACATCAACCCCAATAGTACGTGATTTGGTTATTGAAGAATTAGCTATTCGCTATGCAATCGATGCTGCTTTTGAACCCAATGCACCGGTAGTTGAACAGCTAAGTCGACTCGAACAGCTAAAGCACACAGTAGCCAAAAGAGGACAAAAATTTAAACCAGGGGGATGGTATTTTGCGGGTGAACTAATTAGGGATACCCCCTAAGTAGAGTACTCGTTAATGCTTTCCTCACGTTGGTTTTCAACGTATTGCTGAATTTCATCTAGCGCAGTGTTGCTATTTGATGTTGCGAAATAACTTGGCGACCAAAGCACGCCTTTCCAATACCGTTTTTCGATGCTTGGCATATCACCTCGTAATAAACGTGAAGATACACCTTTTAAGCTATTTACTAATTTGGCAAGAGCAATCTTTGGGGGATAAGAGACAGTTAGATGAACATGGTCATCTTCACCATCACAGGCAACCAAAGTGCTTTCAAAATCATTACAAACTTTTTTAAATATTCGTGAGCAATATTTGATAGCTTGTTCGTTTAGCACGCCACGCTTATATTTTGTGACAAAGACCAAATGTGCCTGCAAGTTAGAAACACAATAACGACCACATCGAATATCATTCATATCATCCATAGACCAATTATATTCTACAAAACTTGTCTAAATACAAGGGTATTTTGCCTGCTTGATATTATTTCGCTGAATATAAAGGGAAAAGCGCAAATATAAGCATAATTTAGCGGGTTTTATAACCGAGCATGCAGGGTCTTTTCTCATATGCTATAATATTTTCGATGTCTAAAAGATTTAAAATGCGTACCATAGGATGTCTTACATTTGATTTAGCAGGTCCTTACAATTTCCCATTGTGGAAGGATCTCTCTGAATCAGCAATCAAAAATGGTGTTCAGTTAATTACATTCTGTGGTGGCCTGCTTAACGATCCTAGCGATTTGCACCGTCACTGGAATAGAATATTTGACCTTGCATCTGATCAAGTAATTGATGGGTTAATAGTACTCTCATCATCGATATCACATAGCTGCGGTGTTGCAGGACTTGCCGAGTTTTTAAATCGTTATAAAAATATACCAGTAGTAAGTATAGGTGTTGAGATCGAGGGATTCACCTCTATTTTGGTTGATAATGAAGGTAGCATGAAGACGCTTGTGCAGCATATGCTAAATGTGCACAAGGTTAAAAAGCCTCTATTCTTGTCTGGACCAAGCAATAACCAAGAAGCAAAGGTGCGTCTTGAATTATTTAAAATGTCTATGAATGAACATGGGCATACAATTGACCCTGCGCTAATTAAAAATGCTGATTTTCGTTATGATATTGCAATGGATGTAATGCGTGAATTCTTGTCAAATAAAGTCGCTTTTGATTCAATAATTGCTGCAAATGATGATATGGCACTTGGCGCTTTAGAAATATTATTAAAAGCCGGAATTAAAGTACCGCAGAAAATACCAATTTGTGGTTTTGATGATAGCGATTCAGCTCCTTGTAGTGCGGTTCCGCTTACGACAATGCGACAACCGATTAGTGCTATTGCTGAAAAAGCAATCGACATTGTTATCAACCTTCTTGATGGAATAAAAATGGAGTTGGTGCATCGCTATCCATCAGAAATTGTGGTGCGTAAATCATGTGGATGCTTAGCTAAAGAATACATATCATTATATGATCAGCAAGTAATTGATGTGCAGAAATTAACCACTTTTCCTAATGAAAACATATTCAATATAAACTCGATAAAAACCACACTTAGTGGAATATGCGATAGTATTATTTGCAGTGATCAGAAAGATGAATTATGGGCTAAATTTAAAGCTGGAGTTGAGACTGGTGAATTTGATGAGACACTTCTTGCATTTAGTAACATCGTTCAGCAATCAATAGGTAATAAAACTGAAAACCTTACCGCTTGGCACAACATACTCACTTTGTGGCAAGCATTATCTCGTAACACCTTTGGCCAAGATGTATCGCGATGGCCGGTAATTGAAGATTTTTTCCTGCGTGCGCGATTCCTTATCATTGATGCAGGCAACATAATGCAAGCAAGCCAAAGGATGAACATTAAACGACGAGACTTACGATTTTTTCTGTTCAGTGCTTCATCTTCTTTGATTGTTGATTTTTACCACTCTCTTGAAAGTATTGCCAATGAGCTACCGAAATTTGGAATCGTTGGTACTTATGTCTGCCGTTTTGATGAAGAAAATTATTTAAAAAATCGTCTTATCATGAATTATACGCCTGATGGCTCGCGCTATTGGAATCGTGAGGGAATAATATTTGATAGCAAAAACCTTCTGCCTGATTCGATTGTGATTGATGAAAAATATAACATCGTAATTGAACCACTTCTTAATTACGAAGACATTATTGGTTACATAATTTACCAATTTGAAGAACCAATTGAGATAATGGAAAACATTCATCAGCAGGTTAAAAATACTTTAATTAGCAATCAACTTATTCATGAGGTGCTTAAAGATAAGCAATTAAAAGTTTTATTGCATGATCTTGAACAAAAACAACATGAGCTAGAAAAAGCTTATAGCTCCCTCGAAGAAAACCAAGAGAAGATGCTGATTATTGAAAAGATGGCATCGTTAGGGAGAATGACTGCAGGGATAGCCCATGAAATGAGTACACCGATTGCTGCAATACGTATCGCTCTTTCTGGCATCAAACGGCTTATTGCTGAATATGATGCATCGATTAGAGATCCGGAAATTACCCAAATTGACCATCTTGGAATTGTTAATGATATGCGTCATACCATAGATCTTGCCGAGAGTGCTGCCGATAAAGCTGCCGCGTTTGTGCATGGTATGCGGTCGCAGACACGTGATCTTGAACCAAAAGACCGTTTTAGATTTAATGCGGTTTCGGTCATTCGTGAATCATTATTACTTCTCGGGCATACCCTTAAGTATGGCAATTGTGAGATGGTTTTTACTCCACAGACAGAATATGTCGAACTTTTTGGTGTTCCAGGGCGGCTTTCTCAAATTATTACTAATCTAGTTAACAATGCTGTTGACGCTTGTACGAGCGCTGGCCGCAAAGAAATAATCATTAAATTGAAGAAAAAAAATAATGAAGTTGAACTTTCCGTAAGCGATAATGGATGCGGAATAAGTCACGAAAATATAACTAAAATATTTGATCCTATGTTTACAACTAAGCCTTTTGGTGTGGGTACAGGTTTGGGGCTCACTCTAGTGCATAACATAGTTACTGGCGATTTCGGTGGCAAAATTGATGTTGATAGTACACCAGGGAATGGCACGACTTTCACTATCACATTCACCGAATCAAAGGAGGCTGTGCGTGGCAAGGAAGTATAAGCAGATTGGCGAATCCATAGCGTCCATTCTCTTAATTGATGATAATCTTGAATATCTCGAAGCCACGCGAATGCTTTTGCAACGTGAGGGTTATTCAATTACCACTGTGGCCTCATGTCTTAGTGCCCTTGATATTGTAACAAAAAATTATTTCGATCTTATACTTGTTGATTATTATATGCCCAATTTTACTGGGGAGGAGTTTATCAAAGAATTGCGGACTTTTAATAAGACCGTTCAAGTAATTCTCCAAACGGGATATGCAAGCGAGAATCCTCCACGTGAGCTACTTCGTAAATTAGACATTCAAGGTTTTTTCGATAAAAGCGAGGGGCCGAGCAAACTTCTGTTTTATATTGATATTGGAATCAAAGCGGCACGTACAATTCAACTGGCCCAAAAGAGTAAGGAAGGACTAAGTTATATTCTTAATAATGCCCCAGACCTTTATCGATTGCAATCTTTTGACGAATTAATGCAGAGTATTTTAACCCATTTAATAAACCTATTAAAAATGAGCAACACCTTATCAATAATATTTATGAACAATCAGCTTTCTGAAATAAAAGATAGCAATTATAAAAAAATAGACGCCTTCATCGCGATTGCTGATGAGCAATATGGGTATACTGTAAAAATAGGAGCAGGACGTTTTTCTCAAAAAGGTCCTGTTTCATTATATTTTAAACACGATGAAATGGATCTTGTAAACGAGGCTTTTATATCGGGCAATGTCTTATTGTCATCTAACCTATGCACTTTTATACCACTTAAAACAAAAGATAGCAGAGTTGGATTTGTCTATCTTGAGCATGAAATTTCAAATGAAGAAGATAAAGATCTGCTTAAGCTATTTGCAAATCAGGTAGCGATAGCGATTAATAACGCCAAAATAAGCTAAGCAATGTTGAAGCAGTAATGGTTTTTGCAAAAAACCTATGGTAATTTAATAAATATATTCTAACTCTTCTATAAAAAGTTTATCGCCAACGCTTACTTGGTTGTCTTTATGTAAATCAGATAGCAGCGAAAAGAAAACATTGCTACTAATTTTGCTGTGTTGATATAGCCATTGGGCTGTTAAAGCGATTGTAGATGCTTGTTGTTTATAGTGTAAAACATTTTTATAATTTTGCACGTAATCAATAATGTCAATCCCAGCGTAGCTGTTAATCTCATAATAAGCTAAATAAGAGGTCAGAAAATAATTTATAGTCGGATTGGTTATTACTAATACTTGCTCTAAGTTTTGACGTGCAGCTTCTTTTCCTTCAGTTACAGATTGCTCAAGACGTATGACCGCATCAGTATAGAAATATAGGTCAAATAAATTATTAGTAGTAATTTTGTTGTTTGCAATTGTCATAAAACGGGAACGCCAAGCATCAACATCAGTTGGACATTCTTTACCATATGGTGTCGTTTCGACGTCGGCACGGCACTCAATCCAGGCAAAAGCATTCTTGCAAGGTTTTATAGCGATATCAAATTCATCAATTGATAAATATTTGGAGTGCGCCAAAGCGATATCGCAAGCTTGTGCTAATAGTGACAGTAAGTTTTCGAATGAGGTGTCTATTAATACTGTCGAAATCCCAGCATTAAGATAAATCAGATTGTTCGTTAACGCTGAATCATTTGTTGTACTTTCAGCTACGGAGATTAAAGAAGATAATTGAGGTATGTCTCTGGCGTTGAGAAGAGATTCTGACGCAGTACCAACAAAGAACACATTAATACCTTCACTTGTAATTATATCTAGTGAGTTAGCCGAACGGTGCAATAAACCAACGATTTTTCCGTTATCATCAAGTACTGGTGATCCACTATCGCCAGGTAATGCATAACCAGTGCTATAAAACCAATCACCATAAATATTGTATACAAAACCATCACTCCATTTTTTTAATCTGCCTTTAGGATGGCCCACAACAGTAACGTGAGTACCAAGGAGTGATGCTAAATTGCGTGAGTTAATATCTAAATAATTTGAGGTTTTAAGCTTTGGTCCAGTTGGGTTTTCGAAAATTTGCACTATTGCCATATCGAGGATAGCGTCCACCGATACAGGTACAGCATAGGCGAATATTGGTTGCTGAAATGGCATATCTATTTGATAATTGAAACTTAATTTTACCCAACAACCCTCAATGGCGCACACTGAACCACCCAACACGTGGTCATTAGTTAGCAATAAGCCAGAGTCAGAGATGAATGAGCCAGTTCCATAGTTTATTTTTGTTTCTATACGAACCACTGCTTTAGCGGCGTTTTGAATTTTTACAGGGGCTTCACTAAGATCGAAAAAAGTTGGTAGGTTAAGATCTGTTGTATTCTTGGTATCCCCACAACTTGAAATAGCAAGCAAGAACGATAACAACCTCAATTTTCTAGATATCATCATGGTATTGTTAACTCCTCGGTGAGATAATAGGTGCATTATTATAATAGAGTTTTTAAAGGATGTTAAAGTAAACTTAGAAAAGCAAAATAAAGCCTAGTGGCTTTTTATGCCGATTACAAAAGTCAAATCATGTTTTGGCGGTATCAGTTATCATCATAAATAATTTTATTGAAATAGCGGATACGAGAGGTTATTGGTAGTTGCTAGGAGGTTTTTGCTTTGCGTACGCTCATTATACTAGGTTTAGTTGCATTGTCCGGTTGCGCTAGTGCTGGTTCAAAGTCTAAGCATTTTACAAACTCCAATGAAACGATGGTCACTCGCGATAGCTTTTGTCAATCGTTATTCACTGCATTTAAGGCATGTGCTGGCAATCCAGATTTGGTTCGTGGCGTAATCGAAGGCGCGTTGATTTCTGAAGAAGTTGGTAAAACCTACGACCAACTTTCAGACCAGGAGCTTGCCGAGCTTCATACAAAGGCTCAAAACGAAGTCAATAAACTTAAGCAGAACTTCTTAGATCCAGAGTTTGTGCCTAACTGTCAGCAAAGCATGAGTGCTGGTAAAATCGATCAGCAAAGGTACGATTTCGTTGCTCCGAAAATACATGGTAGTTGCAATGAGTTAGGTGCTGGGGTTTTCTTGTTCGTTCATGGGATTGTCGGCGAATTCGTGTTTTCTGGTTGAATTACGTTGATCAGAAGAGGACATTTCTAAATGGGGGAAACCGGACATTTCTATATCGGTTCTATATATAAAGTTTACATAATGTATATTATCAGACAAACATATATATCGATTTGAGACTGTTGTTTAGGCTCTTCTGTTTTTTTATTTAGAAATTTTTGTCTTAGCAAAAAAAATTAAGCCGCTTTATAGCTAACTAATTCTGCAAAAATTTTGCGCACATTAATATGTTTATATCTTTCACTACGGTTAGCTAAAAATTCAACTTGATGAACAAAAGCGATTTTATCATTTTCTGTAGATTTTGTTTTTCGAAATTTTTTTGCTGCTGCCAAAATTTCTTTACGTGCTTCGCGAGGTTCACAAAAATAACAATCGCTAAATAAAAACAAATCATCAAAAGGAATTATTCGAGCTTCTAAGATATCACCAATTTCAAGTCCGGCTGGTTTACGACGTTCAAATATAAGAAGTTTTTTACCAGTTAATAAATTTTTTACTTTAATTTTCTCATGTTTAAACGAGATTATTTCGAAAATTGAAAGTTCGGTTCTTGTAAGACTTGCATAACTATTACAATTATTCTCGTCCATACTTTTGCCATATTGCATTATGAAAAGCTCAGCTGGAGTTAATTCTGGGCGAAAAGATATTTTTCGATCAAGAATGTACCATTCAAGAAATATTGCAATTCTTCTTTCGAAACTAGCATCTGTTTCAAATAAATCGCCAGTTCGTTTGATATATTCTTTTTTAGCAAGCTGTAATTCAGCAGTAAGCTCTCCTTCGGCAGCAAAACGGGCTACTTCCTCGTAGTAATGTTGATACATTAACGAGACGTCCTTTTTTCTAATCACCTTTTCTCTTGAACCTTATACGCCCTTGCAACATGGTAACCTCTATTCTTCCTTGAAGACAATGGCCTATAAAGGGAGAGTTTTTGCTTTTAGATAATATGTCGTTAATTGATAAATTCCAACTAACATCCGGATCAATAATAGTAATATCAGCCGTACTCCCCTGAGTTAGTCTACCATAAGGAATACCTAAAACTCTTGCTGGACCAAAAGTTAATAATTCAAATATTTTTAAAAGCGGTAAGCTACCATTACGCCATAAATTCAACGATAGTGGCAAAGCAGTTTGTAGACCAATTACTCCAAATGCTGCATCTGCAAATGTTGTATCTTTTTCAATAATTGAGTGTGGTGCATGATCTGTTGCAATTACATCAATAGTGCCATCCGCCATCCCTGCAATTAAAGCCAAACGGTCTTTTTCACTACGCAAAGGAGGATTCATTTTGGCGTTGGTTTTATAATTAATAACAGATTCTTCATTTAATGTAAAATGATGCGGGGTTGCTTCAGCAGTAATTTTTACCCCTCGTTTTTTCGCTAAACGAACCATTTCTACAGATTTCTCAGTAGATACATGACAAATATGCAATCGCCCGCCTGTATATTCCGCTAACATAATATCTCTATTAATAGCAATTTCTTCAGCAATAGCCGGAATGCCACGAAGACCAAGGCGGGTAGCAGTTGGACCTTCATTCATATGCCCATCTTTTGACAAATTATGTTCTTCTGCATGCGAAAGCACCGGCATGTCAAAATCTTGCGAGTATTCAAGTGCATGGCGCATCAAGCGAGCATTTCCTACACTCTTACCATCATCACTTAGCGCTACGGCACCAGCCCGTTTTAGTTCACCAACCGGAGCCATAATCTCGCCATTGAGGCCGATACTAATTGCACCAACAGGTAAAACGCGTACTAAACCAACTTCCGAACCCCGACGAGCAACATAAGAAACAACTTCAGCGTTATCAGCTACCGGGTGAGTGTTCGGCATTGCAGCGATAGTAGTAAAACCACCAGCTGCCGCCGCCAGTGAGCCAGTAGCAATATCTTCTTTATATTCTTCTCCGGGTTCGCGAAGATGTACATGCATATCTATAAGGCCAGGAACCACCCATTTATTGCTGGCATCAATTTCACGTATATAATTTTCACCACCTAGATTTTGTTGGACACTACCAATAGCTGCAATAACACCATTTTCTATGCGAATATCGCAAACTGCATCAGTATTTGAAGCAGGATCAAGTACTCTTCCACCCCTGATTATAACAAATTCATCAGCGCAATCGTTGTCATTCATGCGCTTCGCCTCCTAAAATTAAATACATAACTGCCATACGTACAGCTACTCCATTTTCTACTTGCTCAAGAATAACGCTTCTTTCCCCATCCATAACATCAGGTGCAAGTTCAACTCCGCGATTGACTGGGCCCGGATGCATAAGAATGCCTTCTTTGCGAATATGTTTTAAACGGTTAGAATTTATACCGTATTCAACTGCATATTCCCGTAGATCTGGTAATAAACCCGCACTCATGCGCTCTCGTTGTAGGCGCAAAGTCATTGCAACATGCACACCGTCTAAAGCCTGTTCCAAATTTGCGCAAACAGTACAGCCGTATGTTTCAGCTAAACCTAATGGGATTAGTGTCTTGGGACCAAAAACCCGTAGCTTAGCACCAAGTTTGTGAAGACCTATAAGATTTGAACGAGCTACTCTTGAATGTAGGATATCACCAATTATTGCTACTTCAAGTCCTTCAAATTTTTCAAAATAGTCTTGGATGGTGAGCATATCAAGTAGCGCTTGGGTCGGATGTTCATGCTGACCGTCACCTGCATTTATTACCCGAGCTTTAAGGCGATTTGCTAAATAATGCGGCGCACCTGAGTCATGATGGCGTATAATGACTGCATCCAATTGCATAGCATCGAGGTTTTGCATGGTATCAAGAAGACTTTCGCCCTTCTTTACTGATGAACCCGCCGTTTGAATGTTTGAAATGTCAGCAGAAAGTCTTTTAGCAGCTAACTCAAAACTCATTCTCGTGCGTGTGGATGCCTCGTAAAAAACCGTCATTATGCTACGACCTCGTAAAGACGGAACTTTTTTTATTAACCGACGCGAAATGTCTTTGAATCCACGAGCTGCATCTAAAATGGCGTATATTTGGTCGACTGTAAGATCACGTATTCCAAGCAGGTGTTGTCCTGCAATCATTTTTGACTCCCTGAAATATAGCGTGAGCTGCCGCTTTGGCGTGTAATTCCCTCTCGTTTAGTAATAATTGCAATATCAGTTAAATTACTTACTTTACCCAAAGTAACATCAACGTGGTCATCAGCGGCGGTAGCTGCAATTTTACCGACTACATCAGCAGCTATTGGCAATTCACGCAAACCTCGATCAATTAGTACTGCCAATCGAATAGCTTTGGGTCTACCGTAATCCAAAATTGCATCAAAAGCAGCACGAACAGTACGACCAGTGTATAAGACATCATCTGCTAAAATCACTGTATATTGCGGTATTTTAAATGGTATTTGGCTACTGCCTACTACCGGCCAATCATGTGGGCCAAATCCGTCATCACGATATAAGGTTATATCAACCATCCCGATAGGTGGTATTTGCCCACTTAATTTTTCAATATGAGCCGCTAGGCGATGTGCTAATGCTTCGCCACCACGTTTAATACCAATTACAGCCCATGGAGCATCTTGCTGATTAGCAATTAATTTTGAGGCCATATCAGTAATAGCTTGCTCAATTTCAGTTGCGTCTAAGACAATTGTAGACATTTTTTAATCCCCCAACACTACATGCATGGTGTAAATCACCTTGTTAGATTCGAGGTTGTTCTTATGAACCGGAGATTATGGGTGTGTCAACGGGCAAGGTTAGATTTAAACAATGTACTAAATATGATGTAATAATGCATTAAGTCTTAGAAATAATGTTTCATTGACTCTTGCGTGTTTCTAGGTAGCCACGTTATCAGCATAAAGGTAGAGAATTTAGGGACACCACCTATAATCTACTGCCGTAAAGAAGCCTTTGCAGCGAAACTCAAATAGCAACCATGTTGTGTTGTTGTGGTCTTACAGCAGGCCAAAATTGAATTTTTGCTAATAAATGTAACCATGATTTATCAACGATAATTAATAATAACATCAGCGTGTTAGGATGAGTATGACAGGTAGCACATTAACCCACGAATCCCCTATTCGCTTAACTTATCAACTTGAATTCACCGGTAAGGCGCAGACAATATTAGTCAAAGCAAGTTTGAATATAGCTAGTGATCGTCTAACCGAAAGCGAATTAAAAAGGATGATTAAACGTCTGCATCCTATCGACCAAACCATAGCTCACGAATTATTCAGCTCTTCAATATTTGGTCAAATTTCTGATACTCAATTAGCTCGAATATTGCCTTTATTGGCACATAGAGAAACGCTGTTTGATAGCGAACCATTAAAGATTGAAGACCGAGAATTAACCCCACGTATCGAAGTGACTACCTCATTAGCAAATGGCTTGCGCATAGCAATGTATTTTCAAGATCGGCGAGGCGAACGCATTAATCTAGAGGGCAATCGATTGCTCGCAGGAGCTCAAGCTTTTTTAATGGCTAATGGCAAATTGAACCCCATTACATCAGGAGCCCCATGGGATCTTACCGCTTGGAGTCGTCAGCCAATACACGAGTATAAGAATGCGTTAGGACCAGCACAGCGTGATGAATTAGTTCATTCTTTATCACGAATCGGAGTACCCCCAGGTGATTTACAGTCCCTTGCCGTAAGGCGAGCACCACCTGATCGTATAGTCGCCAGCCTTTATCCGTTTGAACAAAAAGGCAGTATTGAAACTGAGTTGGTCTTACATGCCCAGTATGCTGGAGATTTGGCGCCAATAACCACTGCTAGTCATCGCGAAATTTATATGATGGCGCAAGAAGGCCAAGATTGCGGACTAATTGAACGTGATCTTGAAGCCGAACATGTAGCACGAGAACAAGCACGCCATGCAGGATTTCGTTATGATGCCAATCGAGGTCGTTTCATTGCTCGTGGTGAAGCAGCTTTACGTGCGCTTGATATACAAAGCGGTGCTTTACCTGCAAGCTGGACCATTACCATAAGTGGTAGCGCACCACGATTTCATCATAATTTGCAATTAAATAACCGTGTTGAATTGATTGCAGATCGTGGATTGTTGGAACTTAATGTAGATTTAAAATTTGGCGAACAAGACGACGATACTCAATTACAAACTCTTATCGATATGCAAGATCTACTAAAATGGTTAGCAAAAGATACCAAGTATATTCGTTTAGCAGATGGTTCTTTTATCGCGCCGAATGAGAAAATACGCCGTGGTCTGCGGGTACTTGGTGAGCTTGGTGCAGATAGTAACCGCATTCTTGTTAGTCCTTTATGCATTGGTTTAATTCGATTGCTGGGAGAAAGCGGTACTTTAGCTGCTGTCGATGCTAATACAAAAGCCTGGATGGACGAAGTAATGGGACACAGTGCTCCTCGTCAAGTAGAACCTCCTTTACAACTCACAAAAATTTTACGTGATTATCAGCATCGCGGTCTAGATTGGCTGATGATGCTGCATCGCTATTGCCTAACCGGCATTTTAGCTGATGATATGGGTTTAGGTAAAACGCTGCAAGCTTTAGCTTTATTGCAACTTGTACGTGATAACACCGGTCCAATGCCTTCATTAGTAGTGGCACCGACTTCGGTATTGCCTGTTTGGAGTGATGAAGCATTACGTTTTACTCCAAACCTGAAAGTACTTATTTGGCATGGTAGCCCGGAAGAGCGTCGTGATCTTTCTTTAAAAAATAGTGATTTAGTTGTTACTAGCTACGGTGTTTTACGTCGTGATATTGAACGCTTTGCAGAGTGCAGTTTTCGATATGTTATTCTTGATGAAGCGCAAAGTGCTAAAAATGCTGCCACTCAAAATGCCAAAGCGGTACGACGGCTTAAAAGCGAACGACGTTTGGCTTTGACCGGTACCCCTATTGAAAATCGACCCGAAGAGTTATGGTCAGCTTTTGACTTTTTGGCTCCTGGATTTTTAGGTTCGTTGCATTCATTTCGCAAACGTTTTGCTCGGCCCATTGAACGTGGTGAAGACCATGCACTAATAATGTTATCGGCAAGAGTGCAACCTTTTGTACTAAGGCGATTGAAAAGCGAAGTTGCCAAAGAACTGCCACCAAAAATCGAGTCTATTGTGCATTGTGAAATGTTGCCCGCTCAAAGAGCCCTTTATGACCACATGGCTGGAGAGCTACGCACTAGTGTAAAACAAAAAATTGCCAGTGTCGGTATTGAGCGTGCGCACATGAGTATTTTGGCGGCTTTAACACGTTTGCGTCAGATTTGCTGTGAACCTGCTCTACTACCAGTACCAGAAGGTATAAAAACCCCAGAATCAGCTAAATTATCTTTGTTTACTGAGCTTATGCGTGAAGCTTTAGAAAGCTCTCGTCGTGTGGTTGTATTTAGCCAATTTGTTGAAATGCAAAAACGTCTTATTGCTGTTATTCGTAAACTTGGCGTAGAGCCCTTATGGCTGCATGGTGGAACACGTGATCGAGCGCGTGTTGTTAGTGCCTTTCAAGATCCTGCAGGCCCACCAGTAATTGTTGTTAGTTTAAAAGCTGGTGGTACTGGTGTTACTCTCACTCGTGCAGATACGGTCATGCATTATGACCCTTGGTGGAATCCTGCGGTTGAGCGTCAAGCGACTGATCGTACTCATCGTTTAGGGCAGAAACAAAAGGTTACTGTCTATAAACTTGTCACCACTAACTCAATTGAAGAGCGAGTAGTTAAAATGGCTGGTCGTAAAGATGACTTGGCTGCTAAACTTTTATCTAGTGATGGCGTTAACGCAAAACATATTACGGTAGATGAAATATTACATTTACTTGATTAGAAATTTTAATCTCACCAATCTCGCAATAATTCACAGACTTCATCAGTATAAGAACGCCCATCATCTTTGTGAACAATTAATGGATTTTCAGTTAGGGTATTATTTTTGTAGATTTCATTGTGTTCTTGATATGAAGCTTCGATAAGCAAATATTTAGCAGCCGATTGTTCGCGAGGTTGTACAAAACGTCGTCGTAAAATAGTGATATGTTTATTGCTGATAAGAAGTTTTTCTAACTCTTCGCCTCTGCGTACTGGTATTATAGCCCCCACCCTTCCGATTATTGAATGTACCGCATGAGTGTTTTTAGGTCTGGTTGCTAGTTTAATCGCTTTAGCAACAAAATCAGCTAAAGTCCCATTTCGTTCATGGCGGGCTATATCACGACTATATTCACTAGCACCATGGCCTTCATTATTGCGAAAATATGGTGGATTGAAAACAACAAGATCAGCGTGAGAAATTTCAACTTGGCGCAAATCATCGTTTATTATCTTCATTCGATTTGTATAACCATTATTTTGAATGTTTTTATCCGCCAATTGCGCAAGCGATGTTTGGATTTCAACTGCGGTGACTTGCTTTGCTTTGCCCATGGCTAGCAAAAGAATCCCAATAATACCTATACCTGCTCCTAAATCGACAACCTGAACAGCAGGGCTGACAAAACCTGACAATAAAATTGGGTCTAGATTAAAACGATAGCCATAACCACGCGCTGGTTGCTCAAATAGAAGATCTCCATTCCATAAAGTATCTCTAGTAGTTTTCATCCGTTACGACGTGATGCCAAATGAGGATAATAACCAACCACTTCTTTTAAATCACTGCGAGAGATCGCTCCTTCGCGAAAAACTATAATACTTCCCTTATCATTTAGCCCTACTACCGTAGATGGCTCGCCACCAAAACATATGCCCATATCAATTACAATATCTACTGTATTTGACAATATAGGAGATAAATCGCTTGCATCTTTTATCGGGGCTTCACCAGTAATATTGGCGCTAGTTGCAGTAATAATACCTGTTTTAATAGCTAATTGCTGAGCAAAAGGATGGCTTGATATGCGCATACCAATAGTGCCATTCTGTGAATACAAAGCTGTTGGTAAATCTTGCTTTGGAGGCAAAGCTAAAGTTAATGGCCCTGGCCAATATTTTTTTGCTAAGAGCGCTAAAGTATGCGGTATCTCAGCCCAGCGTTCTACTTGCTCATTTGTGCCAGCTATAAGAGCTAAAGCTTTAGCTGCTTCGCGACCCTTGTTAATAACTAAACGCTCAATTGCATCTGTATTGCTGGCATCAACTGCGAGGCCATAGAATGTCTCAGTAGGAAACACCACTATTTTTCCTAAGTTTATGGCTTTTTCTGCAATATCAATAGCCTCATGGAAATCAACTGTTTGTGCCCATGGAGGCCGATTTCGCCGAATATTTTGAGAGTCAACAACTAACCAAACTGGGCTTAAAGACGACATATTAATAAGCCTTATCAATCAGTATAACTCGAGCCGTGCGTAATAGTATTTGAATATCTAAAAGCAACGACCAATTTTCAAGATACTCAATATCAAGCTTGACCATTTCTTCAAACGATAGTCGATTACGACCAGAAACCTGCCAAAGACCAGTAATTCCAGGTGGAGCTTCAAATCGACGACGATGCCATTGGCGATAGACTTCAACTTCATAAGGTAGCGCAGGACGTGGCCCGATTATGCTCATTTCTCCGCGCAGAACGTTAATTAGCTGAGGCAACTCATCAATAGAAAATTTACGAATAAATTTTCCTACCCAAAAAATACGTGGGTCATTTACAATTTTAAAGGTTTGATTTCCTCTTTGATTGCTATGAGCTTTGTTTTCAGTGATCCATTTTCGTGTGTATTCACGATGAATTTTATCATCATTACCAATGTGCATAGATCTAAATTTATAAAACGAAAATAATCGTCCGCGATATCCAACTCGCTGTTGTACATATAAAATAGGTCCAGGAGACGAAAGGCGAATTGCAATAGCAACAGCAATTAAAAGTGGTGATGATAACAGAAGTATTATTAATGAAACAACAATATCAATAATACGTTTTGCCGCCCAATTAAAGCCAACAATATTGGTACCACGCATACCGATTAAAGGAATGCCGTCTATTAATGTTATTCGTGCCCGATCAATCAGTAACTCATGAACACTTGGGATCATACTCCAAGCAATTTGATGACCTAGGCAGGCCTCAATTGATTCGAGTATAATGTTTTCAGAAGGTTGGTGTTCAACAATTATTAATGAGTCAAAAGAACCACTAGCGCATAACTGTTCCAACTCATCTGAAAAACCAATGGTGGTTAGGTCATTGTCACTAGTAGTAATCGATGTCCCCTGTTTACTATCATTTTTATTTTCTTGTTTATTTACAGATAGTTCTATCCTGCCCACTACTCGATAATATTCTTTGTCTTCTAAAAGAGCAGTAATTAAGGCAGCATCTGTTTTACTACGACCTAAAATTGCAACACGTGATTGTCCACCAAAACGGATTAATACTCGGTGTCTAATAACTCTAAAACATAATCGTTCAATTGAAACTAAAATTAAAACTAAAGGGATAAAAAAGACTATCATACCACGTGAATATGAGAAACCGCGATAAAAGAAGGTTGCAGATAACACGGCTAGAAAAGTCAGCAAGGTTGCTTTAAATACGGCACTTATTTCCTCGATAGGACTTTGAAAAATTCTATAACTACCGACGAAGGCACCAGCGATTATCCAAATCAATGCAACAAAAGGATAAGCAATAAAAATATCTTGCCAAGGCGCTGGTCCGCCTTTGGCAAATGGCAAATTTGCAGAATATCTTAAGTAAATTGCTAGATTAAGAGCGCCAAAAAAGACCGCCATATCTAGCAAAAATAACGCAAGTTTATGTTCTGCAAGACCTCTATCCTGCATAGAGCTTAACTTCCTTCACTTATAAACAAAAAGGAGCATATGCACTCTTTTTATAAATCAAGGGCAATAGGCACCCCTCCCTGCTCGAGACTTTTTTGAGCCGCAGCTAAAGCTTCAACCACTCTAAGACCAGCATGACCATCGGCACGAGGTATTTTGCCCTTATCAATAGCCAATAAAAAATCTAAAGTTTCTAAGGCTAAAGGTTCAGTTTGATCTAATTTCGGGCTCCAAATATCACCCGTTCGGTAAGATAAATGAAACTCACCAAAACTTTCTGGCGATTTAAAATTAACCCCGCGGTCAAAAATTTTAACTTTTTCGACAGTTTCAGTGTCATCATAGACCAACATTTTTTTATCACCCACAATAGCAGTACGACGAAGCTTTGATGGAGCTAACCAGCTGACTTCAAGGTGAGCAATACAACCAGAGGGGAATACTGCTGATATAAATGCCACATCGAATATTCCTTGCTGTACAAATGCTGCACCGGTTGCAGAAACGGTTTTAGGTTTTTCTTTTAACCAAGAAAATAGCATTGATAAATCATGTGGCGCTAAATCCCAAATTACCGAAACGTCACGTTGATGCAGGCCTAAATTAACTCGCATGCTAGAAATGAAAAAAATACGTCCTAATTCACCTCGTTCAATTAATTCTTTTATTTTTATTACCGGAGGTGAATACTCGAACGTATGACCTACCATAATCGTCAGTTTATTAGTTGCAGCATGACTAACAAGATCCCTAGCCTTTTCTACTGAAGCGGCTAAAGGTTTCTCGATAAATACATGTTTGTTAGCATTTAAGGCTTGTTTAGCTAAAGGATAATGAGTGTTAACAGGCGTTGCTATAGCAACACCATCGATATCACTTTGCAACAACTCATCATAGCTTGTAACAAACGTGACTCCTGGAAAACGAGTCTGCATGTGAGCTATTCGTTTTGGATCACTATCACATGCCCAAAGTTTTGAGCATAGTGGTTGCCCATAAAAGTTACGCAGCAAATTCGGACCCCAATATCCCAACCCAACTATTCCGATTTTTGCCACTTTATGCTCCTGCTTTAATAAAGGCGATTACTGCTTTGGTGATTTGATCAACTTCCTTCTCAGTTAGTTCAGCAAACATAGGTAGACTTACACAATTTGCTGTTACATGTTCAGCAGTTGGAAAAGAGCCTGGCCCATAACCAAGATATTTATAAGCCGGCTGAACATGCATGGGTGCCGCATAATGAATACCAGTTTGAATTCCTAATGTATTTAAGTGTTCACGTAAGCGATCTCGTTCAGGAACTAAAACGACATATAAATGATAAACGTGAGTGAAGTTGTGCTGAACTTTGGGAGTGACAATTGCATCAATGCCCGCGAAGCGTTCGTTATACCACGACGCTACTTTGGCGCGCTTAGTATTATTTAAAGATAATTTTTTTAACTTTACTGTTAGAATGGCTGCTTGAATTGCATCAAGACGACTATTTACTCCTGCCACTATATGGTCAGTATGAGAACCCCTACCATGATTAGCGATACAACGAATTTGTTGTAATAATTTATCATCGTTACCAACAACAGCACCAGCATCACCAAAGGCCCCTAAATTTTTGCCTGGATAAAAAGAAAAACCGGCGAGATCACCAAAACTCCCAATAGGTCGTTGGTTTATTGTGGCCCCATGAGATTGAGCGCAATCTTCAACTACTGCTAATTTATACCTCTTAGCAAAAACAATAATTTTCTCCATATCAGCAGGCTGACCATATAAGTGCACTGGAACAATTGCTTTTACCCCAGTTGTGTCTGTTTGCGTAAGATCAGCAGCAGAAATGTTGTATGTTTCTGGGTCGATATCAACAAAACGTGGAATTGCGCCTAACATTGATACAGCTTCAGCAGTAGCAATAAAACTATGAGCTGGTAATAATACAACATCGTTGGTACCAATACCTAAAACACGCAAAGCCAACATTAGGGCATCAGTACCATTAGCTACACCAACACAATTTCTAACTTTACAAAATTCTGCAAAAGCCTTCTCGAAATCACTAACCGCCCCACCACCAATAAACGTCCCTGTGCGTAAATGTTGTAAAAATACATCACTTAGCTCTGACTCTAGCGGTCGATGATGTCGTGATAAATCGAGAAATGGTATTATAGTGTTGTCCATGAAAACACTCGTATAATGGCTTATATACTTTGCTTTTGGTTAGTATTGTTTAAAGAATTGCTGTAGCAGACCAATAGAGTAAGGTACAAGTCACACTATACTGTAATCTAAAAACTAATAGGCGTTTGGTGATAAGAAACCACCGAATATGGTACGCAGTAAGATCTTTAGATCTAATAGTATTGACCAGTTTTCAATATAATAAAGATCAAGTTCTATACGTTTCTTCATACAAGTTTGTCCACGCATACCATTGATTTGTGCCCAACCAGTCATACCTGCTTTTATTTTATGTCTTAGAGCATAGCGAGGTACTTGGCGTTTAAACTCATCAATAAATGCTGGTTGCTCTGGACGTGGCCCTACTAAGCTCATATCACCACGCAATACATTAAAAAGTTGTGGCAGCTCATCAATCGAAAAACGTCTCAAAAATGCGCCTAAAGTAGTGCAACGAGGATCTCCTGGTTCAGTCATACGTGCGCCATTGTTTTCTGCATCAAGGCTCATGGTACGGAGCTTGAACATAGTGAAGATACGGCCATCCATACCAACTCGTAACTGCTTAAAAAATACTGGTCCATGACTGGTAAACTTAATTAAAGCGGCAGAAATAGCGATAGCCGGCAACGAAAATAATAAGGCTACACTTGAAGTAAAAATATCAAAACCACGTTTGGTTAATAAATTCCAACCTGCCAAAGGGGTTGATTGCAGATTAATAATAGGCATGCCATTTAATTCTTCGATGCTGCCACAGAGAGTCATATATTGATAAAAATCAGGTACTAAGCGCACATCAACGGTCTCTTGAGAAAGTACCGCCATGATACCTTTAAGCGCACCAAGTTTATCAACTGGTAAGGCAACAATAACCTGATCAATATTATGCTGTTCGAGTAAAGAAGAAATAGTATCTATGGTACCAATTACTTTGGTACCAAAAATAAGCTTGCCGACCAGATTTTCTTCATTATTACTGACAGCTATGCCAATAACTCTTAGACCTAATGTATCATGTTCGCGAATAGTTTCTAAAACACGTTGCGCTAAAGCACCGCCGCCAACAATTACAACATGACGTAAGTTATATCCCCGAGAACGTAATTTTTGTAATAACCAGCGAAAGCCCATACGCGCTGTCGAAACGAAACATACCGAAAATATTGCCCATAGTATAAGTGTGGCGCGTGAATAACGAACATCGCGAACAAAATAAGTAATGGTTACAAGTACTAAAAATGCTAGAGCAGTAACTCGCACAACATCGAATAATTCTGATGCAATACTTTGTGAACGACGACTAATATACAGCCCATTTGCCCAACCCATAGCAGGCCATACTGCAATCAGCATAATAAAAATAGCCGCTGTTTCTTTAGGGTCGGAGATACTTTCGTAAGGAAAATGAACCGGAAAAGAAAAACGAATGTTAAAAGCTAAATAAAAAGAAACTCCTACGAGTATTACATCGCGGAGCACCTGAATCGATTGAAAAAAGCGATGATTCCTCCGTAACATGTACGCTTCCTATTTGCTGATAAACATAAGATTAGATAGCTGTATATACAACGTATTGAATGCGTTATTTATTCTTTTTAAATAGCTTCAATAATCTGTAATAATAATTATGTGGTGTTTTAGATATCACACAATTGTTACAAACTCAATCTCTGAGATAGAGATATGCATACTTTCAACCACATCGGACACTCTATTAAGAGATTTTCCAACAAATGCATACTTAGTGCGTTGCTATGTTACATTCAATACTCTTAAGAAACAAGGAGTTAGGAGCGAAGCTAGCCGCCGAGTGGAAACTAGTTTTTAACTTTTTTATAAATTTCAAGCATTTTTGCGGCAATTTTTTCTGGGCTACGATTTTTTATACGTTCTTGCAGCTTATTTCCCATTAATTTGCGAAGCGCGAAAGTAAGACATGCTACTTTATCAATATATGCCGCTAAAGAAATGTAATCATCAATTGGTACTATTTGACTTTGATCTCCAAGTGCTGATTTTGCTCCTGCGGTGGCTGTGCAGATACAAGGAATACCTGCTGCCATTGCTTCCAATAGTGCTATTGGCTCCCCTTCCCAACGCGAGCTAAGAACAAATAAGTCAAAAGCAGGCCATAGCTTATCTACATCATTTCTTTCACCCATAAATATAATATTTATATTTTCGGCTGTTGCTTGTTCTATAAGTTTAGAGCGTAGTGGACCATCTCCAATAATAATACATTTCATTAAGCTATTGCATTTCGATATAGCTCTAATAAGAATATCTAATCCTTTTTGTTCGACTAATCGTGCCACGGTTACTACAACAAATTCATCTGGTGCAATTCCAATTTTAGCTCTAATTTTTTGACGAGAATCTGCCGTAAAGCTTTTTACTTCTACTGGGTTTGCAATAGTAGTAGCGTGATTATTTAAGATAAAACCACGCCTGACTAAATCATCGCGATCATGTTTTGAAACAGAAATAATCTCATCAACATTAGCACAACAAATACGCTCGGCTAGTAGTGCTAATTTTCTTTTTATTCCCTTATGTCGTTGGCTATACGAAAGACCATGTACTGTATATATCGATGGTATTTTTGGCATTAGCGGACGAGCTAACGCACCAAAAAAAGCTGCTCTTGTCCCATGGTAATGAACAATATCCGTATTATTTTTCTTAATTTGCCTCGCCAAATTAAAAGGGGCCCAAGGGTCAATACGGCTACGCATTAAATTAACATATTCAGTTTCAATACCATGATTTCGTAGTAATTCAGTTAGAGGTCCATCAGAACCGACTAAGACTCTTATATTTACCCCTTGGCGTGCTAATACAGGCAAAAGTTTTAATAAATGTGTAGAACCACCGCCAATAGCACCTGAAGCGATAACATTCAGAATTCGCATCATAAATAAAATATTAAGTCCTTATTTAAATAAATCATACAAGACGAAAAACACGTTGGTATGCTTTAATAAGATAATAAAAAAGAGCCCCTTTATATTTGCGCCAGTAATAGATTTGACTTTCTCTATAAGCTTTCTTCGCTAATTTTTTAGTGCTTTTTGCGCTAGCACCTCTTGTATGAATGACTGTAATAGTTGGATCATAATACACTTTCCCACCATTTGCTCGAAGACGCAGACAGAAATCTATATCTTCAAAATAAAGGAAAAAGCCTTCATCAAATCCATTTATTTGTTCAAAAGCTTGACGTTTCACTAATAAAACTGAGGCAGCTACCCACGGAACAATTCTTGGATGGTTTAGCATATTATCAATAAATCTGCCTATACGATGTTTGCCTGCATCAAGACGTCTTTGCACTAAACAACGCATTATTTCTAAAAGCAAACTTGGCGGAGGCCCAATGGTTAATTGATAATTTCCGTCATCATCGATTTGACGAAAGCCAATAGCAACAGCATCCTCATCTTTAATGAATGCTTCAGGCATTTTTTTTAATTGCTCGGTTTGTAATATTGTGTCGGGGTTAAGTAATAATATTAGATCTCCACTTGCTTCTCTTACCCCACAATTTACCGCCGCTGAAAAACCACGATTTTTTGGCCAAGCAATAAGACGTACAAAAGGAAATCGCGATCGTATCGTGTCTACAGAGTTATCAGACGAAGCGTTATCGACAATTATTATTTCATTTTCATCACCAAGTGCAGATAAACATCGCACAAGTTGATCGCAAACGTTATAGCTAACTATTATTACCGACAGTTTCATTAGCTGATAACTCCTCGGTAGCTGCATATATAGCCCAAAACATCAATGCAACCTCGGGGATAAAAAAAAGATTATTAGTTAGGTCGTGAACAATAAAAGCCGCTACTAAAGTTAAGCGCGTAATAGATAGTGGCGTTACATAGTGCCGTACTCTACGTACTGCTTCTACTAATAATAAAATATATAGTGATATAAGTGCACCACCAGCAAAGATACCATATGTAGCGGTAGCATATAGTATAGAGTTATGGGGAGTACGCACTAATGGCACGTTTATTCCTTGGGCAACCTGCATAGCTGAATTTAAATAATTCCCATCACCCGTACCCAACCAAAAATTAGAAGCAATAACTCGCAGAGCAATCATCCATTGACCTATGCGGTCAGTATCGAATTCTAAAAACCGCTCACGCAATGGACTCCAGGCTGTAAAAGCCAAGATAACCATAATTGCAGTTATCGTAGCGCTAATCCAACGTTTGGTTAGTAAAGCGGCTAAGAAAAAACCAACTACTGCCGCAGCTAAACTCATACGTGAATAAGAGACCAAAATACCGCTGGTGATACATAAAGCTGTAATTAAAACCAACCAGAGTCGACGGCGTTCGGCCCAAAAACTAGTCAGTGCCATAAGAGCAATTACTAGATAAGCAGAATAAAAATTTGCGCGATTAAGAAAACTTTCACCAAGCGGAACTTCACCGCCAAACGTTCCTTGAACCCTGATGCGGCCATCTTCAGGAATTAATTTTTCAGGATAAGCCAACATTCCTGTTTGCCAGGGCCCATGAATGCGAAAAATATAAGAAACAAGGCCAAATAGACCTTCAATAAATGCTAATGCTATCAAAAATATAATTAGCTGCCGTCTTTGCTTAGCATTTAGCAAAAAGCGTCCGGAAAGCAGCAAAACTCCATAAAGTGAAAATCTAATGGTTACACGAAGGATTCCATAAATTGCGGCGTTTAATGATGCGGCCTGAATAACTGTTGTGAATGAAGCGATAATTATTACTAAAACAAGCCCAAGCAAAGCAGGGGTCGAAATAAGATGAGTCAGTATACGCTGCAAGAATTCTTTGCTTACACCAATAAACCCAATTGCAGAAGATGGACGAATATTTAATAAAATTGCTACTGCACAAAGACATACTACTGCTGTTGGAATTAAATCATCAGTACCTATAGGACCCCATAATTTAAAACGAGGAATTAATACATAAAGCGGAAAAAGCCAAATGAGCGAATGGATTGCAATTGTAGCCAATCCTTGTGTTATTGATTTATTTTGCTGCATTTAAGGATCAAAATCGCCTTGATGAGGATCCCACCCTATAAAGGCATCGAGTTCATGCTCAGCAGAAACATTGCGAAGTTTTTGCAAACCTTCAACTTCTACTTGCCGCACTCGTTCACGAGTTAAATTTAATAATTCACCAACCTCTTCTAGAGTGACACCGCCTCTCTCAGCAATATCGAGAGCGCAGGTGTCATCAAGTTCCCAAGGTTCTTTATCAGGAAAATTTACCTTTATCGAACCTGTTTCAGGGTTAACATCAAGATAAAGGTGGTGTTTGCACGCAACAAATAAGCAAGGTCTTGGACCATTAACGCATTCTGATCGGCGTTGCGGACGATCGTATTGAACGATCTCCGCAATATTGCCTGCACGCTCACGTCGTCGCTGCTCCCGCATCATTTCTCGGCGCGACATTGTTTTTGGCTTTTTAGGCGCACCTGCAGAAGCCGCGGCGACATGGCGTGGCAGCCGTGCACTATCAGACGGCTTAACGGTCATTATTTGCGACCCCGCCCGATTCGCACGGCAAGTTTCTCAAGTTCGCTAAAACTTGATTTTAAAGAGCGTCGTTGTGCGTTAAGCGCTTTGTCAAGTGCTTGGCGCAACTTGCTATCATCACATTTTTTAATGGCATTTTGAAAATGCTCTAATGTTTCTGTGCAAGTACGACGCGAGGCATCTAATTCGCCAGCTAAGGCGACGTAGCCGAAACGAATGTCTTCAAGAGTGGCACCGCTATCAAGGGCTTTTTTGATCTCATTGATGAGCCTTACTATGCTCACCGGATAGAGACCACTTGATCCCTTGTGGCGGCCACGCACCCCTACCCTTCGAGATTTTGGCAACAAACCCAATTGCACATATTTGCGCAATGTTGCCTCACTGAAGCGGTAGCCCTTGGCCTGAAAGACCTCGACTACTTTTCCAGATTTGATGCCTGAGGTGAATTGTTTTTCAATACGACGGATTTCGTTTAAGTTTAAGCTAGCCATGTCCATTCGGTATAATGTTGTGGAATTATCGTCAAGGTTATAGAAGCATTTTTACACTCTTTTGAATGTGAGAAATTTTAATGGCGGCTAATTTTCACAGACAAATGCCTCGTGCAGCAGGCATTTTACTGCATCCTAGCTCTCTCCCAGGTGATTATGGAAATGGAGATCTTGGGCAAGGCGCATATGCCTTTATTGACTGGCTTGTTACAGCAAAAGCCTCTTTATGGCAAATTCTGCCATTAGTACCAACAGATGACAACGGTTCGCCCTATTCTAGCTGGTCGGCATTGGCCGGAAACCCCGATCTTATTGATATTGCTGGGTTAGTTAAGCTAGGTTTATTAGAACCAGCAGAGATTGCCGCTTTTGATTTACCAACTGCCGCAAATACTAATTGCAACGATATCAGACGTGCACGTCAACCGCTGCTTGATAAGGCTGTAGCAAGGTTTCTTGCAGACCAAAAATCTGATTTTTATAAGAATTTTTGTGATTTTGTTAATCATTCTGCATGGGTACAAGACACGGCGCTTTTTTGTGCCTTAAAGCAAATTTATCAAAGCGCATGGTGGGATTGGCCTGAAGATTTGCGCGATCGTCAAACAGAAGCTTTGGCAAAAGCACGCCAAGAATTATCTAATTCCATTGATGCTGCCATGGCACTACAATTTCTATTTGAACACCAATGGCAATCTCTACGTCGTTATGCAAACGAACGTGGAATTAAGATCGTTGGTGACATTCCAATTTATGTTGCTGCAGACAGCGCCGATGTTTGGGCAAATCGTGAACTTTTTGAGCTAAATAAAGAAGGCACACCCATAAGAGTTGCAGGTGTACCTCCAGATGCTTTTAGCGATACAGGTCAACGCTGGGGAAATCCGTTATATCGTTGGGATAAAATGGCTACTGATGGCTACTCTTGGTGGCGTATGAGAGTGGCAAGATCATTAGAACTTACAGATTGGGTCCGTATTGATCATTTTCGTGGTTTAGCAGCGTATTGGGCAATACCAGAATCATCTCCTGATGCTCGTCAAGGTGATTGGCTAATAGGGCCTGGCGAAGCATTATTTGTTGCTTTACGCGAGGTTGCCCCTGATTTGCCAATTATTGCAGAGGATCTTGGAGAAATAGACGACAGTGTTCGATCATTTTTAAAAAGTCTTGGACTACCAGGAATGTTAGTGCTGCATTTTGCCTTTGGCTCAGATGCAAAAAATCTCTATCTTCCTCATAATCATACAACAAACTCGGTTGTTTATACTGGCACTCACGATAATGACACGACGCTTGGCTTTTGGCAGTCAACATCTGAACATTCTCGTGATCATATTCGGCATTATTTTGGTGTAGATGGACATGATATCGTTTGGGATTTAATTCGTGCGGCCCTTGCCTCAGTTGCACGTTTTGCCGTTATCCCAATGCAAGATGTACTACAGCTTGGTCATGAAGCTCGTATGAATACTCCAGGTGTAATTTCTGGAAATTGGCAATGGAGAATGGATAGCCAAGCATTACAGCCTTACATTGCTGAACGTTTCGCATTATTAGTTGAACTTTATAATCGAATTTCTTAAGTTAATGTAGATAATAAATAATTTTCTTTAAGATTATTTAATACGCACTGATTATATCTTTTTTAGCCAATTTTCCAATGAAACAGGCAAAGCACTCTTAAGATGTAATGCAATACTTGTAATCGGATGTTGCAAGTGTATTTCACTAGCATGTAAAAAATGTCTGTTTTGCTTACTATTAGAACCACCATAAAGGAGATCACCTGCAAGCGGATGGCCAATAGCAGCTAAGTGCACTCGTATTTGATGACGAACTCCTTGATGTAAAGAAACCTCAATTAATGTATGTCGTTGTTTATATTCAATCACTTTAAAATGAGTAATAGCATTATTGATATTGTCTAAATCACAATTTTGAGTTGCTGCTATATCTGCAATCATTCGTCGTCGATCAGTAATATCATGTTTGATAGGAAATTTTATTACCCCCGTTTGTTGAGGGTGGCCATCAACTAGAGCAAGATATTTTTTTAATACTGTATTATTACTAAATTGTTGCTGCAATTTTGCGAATACTTCTGAACTACGAGCGACGAGTAATACTCCCGAAGTATTATTATCAAGTCGATGCAGCAATCCTGCTTCAAGAATTGAATGCCCGATGCCACAAAGTTCAGGGTAACGAGCGATTAAAGCGTTAGCCAAGGTATCAGTCTCATCAGGACTTAATGGCAATGAAGCCATACCAGCTTCTTTATTGACTGCTAATATATGTTTATCTTCGTAGATTAGAGAAAGAGGTATTTCATGGTTGGCTATTGGTAAAGGTGCATTTGCCGGGGGTATTCCCTTTATTATTATTTTCATATTTACATTCAAGCGCATACTTGAATTCTTTATCTTGCCATCAACATAAACACGATGTTGCCGAAGAAGCATACGTACACGCTCTCGTGAAAAGCCACTAAGTTTATTTGTTAAAAAAATATCGAGCCGTTGACCTACTTCATTATTAGAAACGACTAGCTCAAATGGAGGCCAAATAAACATCACTTTACTTTATCATTTTAGTGTTAATAGTTTGCTTTACTGGCTTTTTTTTAATGTAGTAATTAGTAATATCGTGCTATTCGTTAATGAAGCAATAACTCATCAAAGCACCAAGAAAGAATTAGAGGTGCAATTTTGGAAATCGGTATTGCCTACAATTTACCCTCTACAAACAAAAACAAAAACGATCTGATTAATAATATTCCTGAAGAATTCGAAAATTTTAAAACAGTAGAAGCAATAGCTGAAGTTATCGATAAGCATGGTCATCGTCCCCGTTTATTAGGTGGTGGTCGCGGATTTGTTGCCGAGGTAATGAAGCATTCATCAGATTTGGTTTTCAATTTTGCTAAAGGTGTCGGTACCAGATCAAGAGAAGCTCATATTCCAGCAGCTCTTGAAATGTTAGAAATACCTTTTACCCATAGCGATCCGCTTACTCTTGCAGTTGCTTTTGAAAAAGCCATATGCAAGCGGGTTATTAATAGTGCCGGAGTATCAACATCACGTTATGCCGTTATTCATTCTTTGCAAGAAGCGTCAGCTTTAACCTTAACATTTCCTTTAATGATCAAACCATTACACGAAGAACTAGTTGTTGATAAACGTTATCATCTACAGGTTACTAACTTGAGAGATCTTGTTGAACAACTTGAATATATTAATCAAGAAACCAATCAACCTGTTATTGTTGAAGAATTTTGTAATGGACCAGAATTTGTAATTGGTATCATAGGTTCTGAAGCTAAGGCTCATGTAATTGGTATTATGGAAATTGTCCCAAAACACGTATCACTTGACTCATTTATTTATTACTCGGATTTAAAACAGAATCATACTGAACAGCTAAACTACGTCGTTCCAACTAAGCAGCCAAAGCAACTTTTAGATTTAATAGCCAAAATTGCATTAGATGCTTATAGAACAATCCAGTGCCGAGATATTGGTAAAGTTGTGGTTCGCCTTGATAGTAGTACATCGTCTCCTGTATTTATAAAAATCGACCCATTACCAGGATTTAACCCAAAAAATAGTGATATTGTCATTCTGGCTCAAGGTATGGGAATTTCATATGAAGATTTGATCACTGAAGTAATCAAATCAGCCTGTGAACGTTATAATCTTTCATTTTAAATAGTTCCCTTGACTACATAGGGCATACCTGATTATCACGCCCTCGTAATTATGCAATACAAAGGAATTGTCCTAAGTTTTTAAAAAGTCCGGAGGAATTATGAAGTCGGTTTGTCGCAGAACCATCGAGGCGCTGGCAAGTTTTGCAGTGCTCCTCGTTGCATCATCGGCCTTTGCAAGTGAAGCCGATTTGGTATTACCCTCTCTCGATGTCGATATTAGCGGTATCAATGCACATACATTGCTGCTCATCGGCATGGCTATCTGTGTCTTGGGTGGTTTGTTTGGATTAACTGTGTACCAGCGTCTTAAACGTTTGCCTGTACACAAGTCTATGCGCGAAGTCTCAGAAATCATTTATGAGACTTGTAAAACTTATCTATTCAATCAAGGCAAATTTTTATTAATTTTAGAAATCCTAATTGGCATTATCATCGTTATTTATTTTGGCTGGTTACGTCATTTTGAAGCCAGTCAGGTAATTGACATTGTGGTGTTCTCATTAATTGGTATTGCTGGTAGCTATGGTGTTGCTTGGTTTGGTATTCGCGTTAATACGTTTGCGAATTCACGAGCATCATTTGCCTCGTTAAAAGGTAAACCTTATCCAACTTTTGCCATTCCGCTTATGGCTGGCATGAGCATTGGTACCCTGCTTATCTCAGTTGAATTAGTGATGATGCTTGCCATCATGCTGTTCTTCCCTGAGAACGCTGGCCCCTGCTTTATCGGTTTTGCTATTGGCGAGTCGCTTGGCGCTTCAGCTCTGCGTATTGCTGGCGGTATCTTTACTAAAATTGCCGATATCGGCTCTGATTTAATGAAAATCATCTTCAATATCAAAGAAGATGATGCTCGTAATCCTGGCGTTATTGCTGATTGCACAGGTGATAATGCTGGTGACTCAGTTGGTCCCACCGCTGACGGTTTTGAAACTTATGGTGTAACAGGCGTTGCTCTTATCACCTTCATTTTACTTGCTGTTGATCCTAGCTTAAGAGTCGAATTGTTAGTCTGGATTTTCGTCATGCGCATCATGATGATTATTACCAGCATCATCTCCTACACCATCAACCAAATCGTTGCTCGTGGGCGTTATCTTAATACTGATAAGATGAATTACGAAGCCCCACTAACGGTTTTAATATGGCTTACTTCAATTATCTCTATTGGCATGACTTATTTAGTTTCTTATTTGGTCATTCCAAATCTTGGCAACGATCCAACCTTATGGTGGAAATTATCTACCATCATCACCTGCGGAACTCTTGCGGGTGCGGTTATACCTGAAGTAGTGAAAATCTTTACTTCAACTAAATCACGCCATGTCCAAGAAGTGGTCACCAGCGCTCGTGAAGGCGGTGCCTCACTTAATGTGCTCTCTGGTTTAGTAGCAGGTAATTTCAGTGCGTTCTGGATGGGTCTAGTCATTGCTGGGCTTATGGCTATAGCTTTCTTTGTTAGCACTACCGGCCTTGGTAATTTTATGGTCACCCCAGCAGTATTTGCTTTTGGTCTTGTGGCTTTTGGTTTCTTAGGTATGGGACCAGTTACCATCGCTGTCGACTCCTACGGACCAGTTACTGATAATGCGCAATCTATTTACGAATTATCGATGATTGAATCTATTCCTGAGATCGATAAAGAAATCGAAAAAGAGTTTGGCTTTAAACCTGCTTTTGATAAAGGCAAGCTTTTCCTTGAAGAAAATGATGGCGCTGGCAATACCTTCAAAGCTACCGCTAAACCTGTTCTAATTGGTACTGCAGTAGTTGGTGCAACCACCTTGGTATTCTCGATCATCGTACTACTAGCCAAAAATGCAGCAGGGATGGGTGCTGATGCTAGCTTGACTCAATTAGGTGGGGCAATCGAATCAGTATCTAAATTCTTTTCTCTGCTACATCCCACATTTTTATTAGGCCTAATTTGTGGTGGTGCGGTTATTTACTGGTTCTCGGGGGCTTCTATCCAAGCTGTTAGTACAGGTGCATATCGTGCCGTTGAATTTATCAAACGTAATATCAAACTAGGTGGTGAAACTGATAAGGCTTCAATCGAAGACTCTAAAAAGGTTGTAGCAATTTGCACTAAGTATGCACAAAAAGGTACAGTTAATATCTTTCTATCGGTGTTCTTTGGCACCTTAGCCTTTGCTTCAATTGAACCATATTTCTTTGTAGGTTATCTAATCTCCATCGCCATTTTTGGTCTTTATCAAGCCATTTTCATGGCCAATGCTGGTGCTGCTTGGGATAATGCTAAGAAACTTGTTGAAGTTGACTTGGGCGAAAAAGGCACAGAATTACATGCTGCAACTGTTGTGGGTGACACTGTAGGCGATCCATTCAAAGATACCTCATCAGTGGCTATGAACCCCATTATCAAGTTCACTACTCTTTTTGGCTTATTAGCTACTGAGTTAGCTCTTGAAATGGATGGTTCAACTCGCATTGGTTTAGCAATCGTTTTCTTTGCTATTATGTTAGTGTTTGTATACCGTTCATTTTACGGTATGCGCATTAAAATCGATGATGATGCTAAACCTTCATAAGCTAATTAATGTTTAATAGTTATTAAAGCTATTTGCATAATTTAATTTATTCGTACTCTGGCGGGCCTAAATATTTTATTAGGCCCGCCGTTTTTTTTATTCTCTATAAATTATCAACAAAATTGCTGAACCTATAAACGTAAGTCTAGTGTACGTTTTAACAACAAGTTATTTGTTTAGCTATTTGATGTCTCTAATATGGAGTTAACACTATGAGTGCCCCGCACCCAATTGATGGCAGCAGCAATATTGGGACCCAAGGAAGCGCAAATGTAGTCGACTATGCCATTCGCGCCTTATATATGGCTGACCCGGCAACTATTGATAATGCATTTGACTCATTTAATACTTGGTCACCGCTTGAAAAAGAACGTCTACAAAAACTATTAGAAGAACGTAATCTAGTTTTATCCCCCGAAGCCAAAGATGCTATCAATTATGGCCGTATTGAAGAAATAAAACATCTGTTGCGCCGTGCCATTATTGAACAAACTCAAGAAAAAACTTTAGAATTTGTAAATGATAGAGAAACTGAATTTAAAACAGAACCGCAGCAAACGCTAACTCGTGATCAAGGGGATCTGCCACAAATAAAAAAAGCACCAGATTCTTCTACTCCTACAGTTCGTTTGCCCATAGATAGTAATGAAGAAATTTCAGCTGGTGCTAATTTATTTGCCTCTGAAATACCTACTGAAATACCTGAAACTGATGTTGTTACTTATCAATCATATCAAGCACCACCAAATTTTACAGGTAAAAAAACAGCAGTTTTGACTGACCAAAAAACATTAGAAACTACTGTTAGCAACATCAAAGAACCCCTAACAATATTAGAAGCAGAGGTAATAGAAAAACCCTCCCCCTCAATTAAGACACCTGCAACTAATGCGCCAACGAGCAAAACGACTAACGACGCAAAAACGCTTGAAAAAAATATTAAACCTCAACCCAATTTTACATCGTCATCTAAAACTAACGTTGATGTAGCTAAAACTCAGCCACAATTAAATTTAATACCGCTTACGCCCTGTATCGATCCCGCAATTTTAGCCCGGGTGCGCAAAGAATTATTGGCTTTAGTAACTGTGCTTAAACATTCATCATCACAACCCAATAAAGCTAAGCTCCCTTTGAAAGATAAAAAAGCATTACTTGGACAATCTGTGGCAACTTATCAATATATTAAAGAATTTCCCGCAGATGGCCGATCAAAAATAGCTGCTAGTTTACCTTTAATGCAATTTGCACCAGATGGTTTACGCAAAACTTTAGAGGGATTAGGTATTATTAACTTAGCGGATTTTTTAGTGCGTGGAATGCTGATTACCGGGCGCCGTATCTTAGCGCCTTTATTAGATATTCCCACGGCAACGCTGTTGTTAGCAATGTATCGTGCTGAATTACTTGATCTACCTTTAAAGCCAGGTCAAGCCACACCACATCCAAAAGATTTAATATTGCTTGCGCATCTTGGTATTGTCTGTACTGACGATTTAGCCTTATTGGCGCAAATCATCAACGATAGCCCAGAGCAATTACAGTTACTGCAAAAATTGTTTGCACTTGTACAAAAAAATTATCCTCAATTTGTAGGCAGACAATTGATTTCGCGCCACGATTTAAAAAATTGGGCGCAGGCAGCTCAAAAACGAAATAGCGATATAGAATTACCTAAACCGACAAAAGATATAACATTAGATAGCGATTCTTGTTTAGAAGCAGTTCTTGGTTGGCATTTGCAGCAGCGCTACCCTAATAAACAAGCCCTTTGGGATACTATAGTCTTTTGTTGTATTAGTTTATTAAAAAATAAAGATGCTAACGTTGACTTCGATCTGCAACGCCAAGTTTTAGCCTATGGTAGTGACGACCTACATGCAGCAATCGCGGATTTAGATAAAGAGAAGAATATAGAGCAAGAACGCCTTGATTTGCAGCGATTAGATGCGACTCGACAAGAAGTAATTAGAGAACAACAGCTATTTTATGCAGCCCAACGTGAAATGAATGAGCGTTTAGCGCAATTACATCCTCACGGCTGGTCATTATTAACCAATCTTCAGCCACAAATTGCAGCTCATTCTACTCGCAAAGGACGTGTAAGTTTTTGGTTGGAGCCCATGGCTGATACAAAAGGCGCCCGGTTACCCGGAGAAACTGGTCGTTTGCCTGCAGCGTTAAATCCTATCTATGTCAGTATAAATCCTGATTCAGGAGCTATCGAGCCTGTAACCTAAACACCCATTTTCAGTACATACGTGGTATGAATTAGAGACACCCACTAGTTATGATGATGTCGTGTTTGGCGTTTCGGTTGTTTATTTTTGATAAGATTATTAGCGGATTTACCTTTATTATTATCATTGGATGTCGACTCAAATAGCTGTTGAGCTTCAATAGATGACATCCCACGTTTTTCAACAAGATATGTACTTAGCATAGATGCTAATCGCATTGGTGTGATTTGATGTGTCTTCTTAATTTTTATAAAGAGCCATTCAGCGAAGTCTAAAAATGAGAAAAATGGAGATTCTGTGGTGCATAATGCTTTTGTAGCGGTAATAAAGCGACCACTATTAGCAACGAGATCCCAATAGCGAGCAAAACGTTTTAATCGTTGCACTAACATAAAATCTAAGCATGAATTTTGTAATAGTTCATAAGGTGGCAATTGAGCATAAACCATTTGCCAATCAGTATCATGCCGAGCGATCAAAGCCCCTGGTAAACGTTTTAATATACCTACCTGTATTTCATGAGGATTAGTGGCATAAAGGCGATCAAAGCTTTGCGCTATACTTGGTAAATTTTCACCAGGCAAACCAATAATTAAATCTGCGTGCAAATGTGCCTGGGTTTTTTTGCGTAATTTAGTAATGCTTTTAACTACCTGATTGGCTTTTTGTTTACGGCCAACACGGGCAACAATTTTGTCATTTAAGCTTTGCACTCCTATCTCTAACTGTAGCGTGCCTTTGGGAAACTGCGCCATAATGTTTAAGAGTTGTTCGGGTAGCTGATCAGCAATTACTTCAACATGTACAAAAAGTTCTGGGCAGATTTTATTAATAAAAAACTCAAGTATTTTATAGCTAATTTCTGGTTTAATATTAAAAGTGCGATCAACAAAACGAAAATGACGCAATCCCCGTTGCCATAAATTTGTCATGGCTATAAACAAATTATCAAGTGGCACCCAACGTACTTTTCTATTGAGCGCTGAAAGACAAAACTCACAGCCAAAAGAGCAACCACGTGAAGCTTCAAGATAAATAATACGTTGCTGGATATCGATATCGCTATACTCAGAATATGGTAATTGTATGCGCGATAAATCTGGCAAACTTCCATGAATTATCTTAGTTGCAGGTTGTTTGTTAGCAAAATAATCATTAATTAATTCAACAAAACTCTCTTCGCCTTCACCAGTAATAACATGATCAGCTTGTGCTACCATAGCTATCGATTTGCTGTCATAACTTACTTCAGGGCCACCAAGTACTATGAATAATTCAGGGCGAATTCGCTTTAATATTCCTATTAGTTCAGCAGTGATACGAGCATTCCAAATATATACTCCAAGTCCTAAAATACGTGGTTTTAACGCCAAAATGCACTCAACTATATCGTTGGGACGTTCTTCAAGGGTAAATTCTATAATTTGCGAATGCTCGCGCCAGTGACCAAGATTAGCGCGTAAATAACGTAATCCTAGTGAGGTATGTGAATAACGAGCGTTTATAGTTGCAAGTACGATATCTGCCATAAGCACTAGTCAACTATCTGCTAACTGGCTTATCTGACAAGTATGATAAAAAGGAAAATTTAAGATGCCTGATAAAAAACTTCCATTAGAATGGCATGAAATATTTTCACGCTTAATTGCTTTGTACGGCCTAGCAGCGGTCAAAAATTTTGCTCAAGCACGTGTGATAGTATTTGGTGTTGGAGGTGTTGGTAGTTTTGCTGCCGAGGCATTAGTACGTTCAGCGATTGGCAATATACTGCTTGTAGACTTTGATACAATTGTAAACAGCAATATCAATCGACAACTTCAAGCATTTGTAAGCAAAGTAGGACAGCCTAAAGCAACAATTATGCGTGAGCGACTATATAAAATTAATCCGTATGCGCGTATTGATGCATCAATTAAAAAATATGATTCAAAACAAGCTGACATTCTTTTAAAACCGCCTTGGCCTGGCGCGGCATTTGATTATGTCGTTGATTGCATTGATGATCTTGGTGCTAAGGCTCATTTACTTGCGACCTGTCGTACACTTCAATTGCCCGTTGTGTCATCAATGGGGGCAGGAGGTAAAACCGACCCAACTCGCATTCGTATCAAAGATTTAGCAGCAACTGATATTTGTCCATTAGCACAACAATTACGTAAACGCTTACGACAAAAGCATGGATTTCCACGTAAAGGCAAAATGGGAGTTATGGCGGTTTTTTCTGAAGAGACACCGCAAAAAATTGATACCTCAGAATCAGAAAGATTGTTTGTAAATTCTGAAGCAATAGCAAATTTGCCCCGTATACATGGTACGTTAGTAGCGGTAACTGGCAGTTTCGGTTTAGCTTGTGCTAGTCAAGTAATAAATTCACTCAGGAGCCACTTGCAAAAGTCATAAAAAGAGCTAATTTTTTGAATTTTATTATCAAAATTAAGCATCAAAGATCCGTCGCTGCCGATCATTAATTTATGAAAAAAAACAAAAAAACAACAACGGATCTCAGAGGCTTTCTATCACAATGGTGGGGTAATATTCAACGGTCACTTTTCCCTAATCTTCAAGAAGAGCTAGGACCATTAACTTCGCCATTACAAAAAGTAATAATGACGCTAGAAATGCTTCGTGTTGAAGAATTTGTCCGAGAGCAATGGTATAGCCGAGGTCGTCCATCAAGTTCACGCAAAGCGATAGCCAGAGCTTTTGTAGCCAAGGCCGTGTTAAATTTAGCTACTACACGAACTTTACTTGATCGCCTTTATATTGATGTACGCCTTCGGCGCATATGTGGGTTTTTAACAA